>CANRMZ010000051.1 GCA_947631885.1 uncultured Bacilli bacterium | reverse complement strand
TTTATAATGGTCTTGCTACCTTGACTAAAAATGGTATTAAAAAAGATTATATACAACTTTTATATCTAAATAACGATAAGATATATGTACCTGTTGAAAAAATAAGTAATATCTATAAATACTCTGATAAAGATGGAACGGCTCCTAAGTTAAATAAGCTTAATTCTTCTACTTGGCTTAAAACGAAAAACTATGTTAGAAAGAAAATCGAAGATATTTCTGCCGAACTTATGGAACTTTATAAAGCTCGGGCTGTAATCAAGTCTCCTAAATACAAAGCTTATGAGGAAGAAGAATTATTTGCTTCATCTTTCCCTTATCCTTTAACAGATGATCAACAAAAAAGTATCAATGATATATATAACGATTTGTCTTCTGATCATCCTATGGATAGGCTTTTATGTGGTGATGTAGGCTTTGGTAAAACGGAAGTAGCCTTAAGAGCGATGTTTAGAACAATACTTAATAATGCTCAAGTAATGTATCTATGTCCTACGACTATTTTATCGCGGCAACAATATAATGTAGCTAAAGCCAGATTTGCCGAGTGGCCAATTGAAATAGCTTTATTAAATAGATTTACTTCGTCTAAAGAAGTAGCAAGAATATACGAAGGATTAGAAAAAGGTACGATAGATATTGTGTTTGGTACTCATAAACTTTTAAATGATGCTATCAAATGCAAGAATTTAGGACTTATGGTTGTCGATGAAGAGCAAAGATTTGGTGTAAAACATAAAGAAAAGATAAAAGAAATGAAAAACGATATCAATGTTTTAACCCTATCTGCAACGCCAATACCTAGAACTTTAAAAATGGCTTTATCTGGTTTAAGAGATTTATCTATTATTGATACACCTCCGAAAAATAGATACCCAGTTCAAACCTATGTTGTAAGTGAAGATGACTTGATTTTGAAAGATGCCATTTATAAAGAGCTTTCTCGTGGTGGCCAAGTATTTATTTTATATAATAGTGTGGAAAATATTGAAAACAAAGTTGACCATATAAGAAGACTTATTCCCGGAGAAGAAATAAGATTTGCTCATGGTCAAATGAATAAAGATGAACTTGATAATATTATGGATGATTTTATTAATAATAAATTTAATATTATCGTTTGTACGACCATAATTGAAAACGGTATTGATATTCCTAATGCTAATACCTTGATTGTTTATGATGCTGATCGACTTGGCCTTGCTCAACTTTATCAACTTCGTGGAAGAGTAGGTAGAAGTGATAAGATAGCTTATGCTTATTTAATGTATAACTCTTCAAAAATGCTTAATGACATTGCTATTAAAAGGCTTCAAGCTATAAAAGAATTTACGGAGCTTGGAAGCGGCTATAAAATAGCTATGCGTGATTTATCCATAAGAGGTTCGGGTGATATCTTTGGCTCTTCCCAAGCTGGTTTTGTTGATATGGTTGGTGTGTCTTTATATACCAAAATGATTGAAGATGAAATGAAAAGAATCAAAGGTGAAGAGGTTGAAGAAGATGATATTGAAGATCAATCCCTAATTAACATTGATACCCATATTGCTGATGAATATGTATCTGATGAGGAAATCAAGATTGAGATTCACCAAATGATAAATGAGATTGACTCTTATGATAAGCTTAATAATATTAAAGAGACTATTGAAGATCGATTTGGCAAAATTAGCGAGAATTTAGAGAACTATATGTATGAAGAATGGTTTGAAAAAATAGCTAAAAAGTTAGGCATAAAAAACGTTAAACAAACTGATAGATTAATTGAAATAGAACTTCCAAAAGAGTTAAGCAATACTATAAAAGGCGATAAACTTTTATATGAAGCCACGAGTATTACAAGGAATTTTAATCTTTCCTATAAACATGATTGTATTGTTATAACTCTGTATTATAAAAACTTAGAAGAACACTTTATTAAATACATAGTAAGACTTTTAAATAGTATATAGAACTTTAATTAGCACAAACTATAAGTGGAGTGTGCTAATGTTGAAAACGACAGGAATTATTAGAAAAATAGATGAATTAGGACGTATTGTTATACCTAAAGAATTACGCGGGGTTTTAGGCATTAAATCAGGTGATAGTCTTTCTTTTTTAGTAGATGATGGGAGAATTATTTTAGAAAAATATGAAGCTATGGATAATCTAAAAGATAAAAGTACGCATATAATATCTAGTGTAAATGATTTAGTAGATGCGGCAATCTTCATATCAGACAACGAAAAATTTTTAACAAAGGGTATTTTAGAAAACAAGAAATTACCTCCATTATTTTTAGATTTACTTATTAATAGAAAGAATTACTTATCTAAAGAAATTGAACGTATGACTTTTGATGATGAAATTTTGGAAGGTTACTTTCTTGCTAAGTGCTTAATCAAGGATAGTAATCCGATTGGAATACTACTTTTATATAAGCGTTCAATCCCTTTGGAACAGGACGATTTGTTTGCTAAAATAATTAAAAATATTATTGAAAATAGTTAAATGTTATGTTAATATGGACTTACAAAAACGAGGAAAAGAAGGATTTTTATCTAAAGTTTTATAGAAAGCTCATGGTTGATGAAAATGAGTAAACTTAAATAATTTGTGGGTCTTGGAGTTTTTGAGGGTAATCCCCATATCGATTAGAGAGCATGATAAATCATGAATAAAGGTGGTACCGCGGATTAGTTCGTCCTTTTGTTCATGATTTTTTTATTGAAGAAAGGAAGAGTTTATATGACTAAACCAAAATTTTATTTAACGACAGCGATAGCTTATACCTCTACAAAACCGCATATTGGCAACACTTATGAAATCGTTTTAGCAGATGCAATAGCAAGATTTAAAAGATTTGAAGGCTATGATGTTTATTTTCAAACTGGAACCGATGAACACGGGGAGAAAATAGAACTTAAGGCTAAAGAAGCCGGTATTGAGCCTCAAGAATATGTTGATAATATTGCAGCCGAACTAAAAAGCATTTGGGATGTAATGAATACTTCATATGATAGTTTTGTAAGAACTACGGATAAAAAACATGAAGCTATTGTGCAAAAAATATTTAAGAAACTATATGATCAAGGAGATATTTACAAAAGTGAATATGTAGGTCTATATTGTACTCCTTGTGAATCATTCTGGACAGAAACGCAAGCTGTTAACGGCCTATGTCCTGACTGTGGTAGACCAGTAAGTCCTAAAAAGGAAGAGTCTTACTTCTTTAAACTATCTAAGTATCAAGACCGTTTAGAAAAATATATTAATGAACATCCTGATTTTATTTATCCTGAGTCTCGTAAAAACGAAATGATTAATAACTTTATTAAGCCAGGATTACAAGATTTATGCGTATCCCGTTCATCATTTAAATGGGGAATTCCTGTTACTTTTGATGAAGGCCACGTTATCTATGTTTGGATTGACGCCTTAACAAACTATATTACTTTCATTGGTTATGATCCTGATGGAAGCTCTGAACAGTTTAATAAACTATGGCCTGCCGACTTACAAGTTATTGGTAAAGACATCATCAGATTCCATACCATTTATTGGCCAATTATCTTAATGGCTTTAGACTTACCTTTACCAAAAACTGTTTATGGTCATCCTTGGCTTTTATTTGATAATGATAAGATGAGTAAGAGCAAAGGTAATGTTTTGTATGCTGATGATTTAGTTAAAGAATTTGGAGTAGATAGAGTAAGATATTATTTACTTCATGAAATTCCTTATGCTAATGATGGTAGTATTACAAGAGAATTATTAATTGAAAAGACTAATAATGATTTATCCAATATATTAGGAAATCTAGTTACAAGAACCGTATCTATGGCTAATAAGTATTTTGATGGCGTAGTATCTAATCCTAAAGTTACAGAAGAAGTAGATGATGCCTTAATTCAAAGTGTTAGTTCTTTAAGTGATGAAGTTGTCCAAAAAATGAATGAAATCAAAGTTGCTGAAGCTATTGACTTAATCATTAATGTTTTAAAGAAATGTAATAAATATATTGATGATACAACTCCATGGGCTTTAGCTAAAGATGAAAGCAAACAAGATAGACTTAAAACCGTTATTTATAACTTAATTGAATGTATAAGAATATGTGCATCACTTCTCGCACCGTTTATGCCTGAAACATCAGAAAAGATTTTAAATAATATTAATGCTGAGCATACATCTTTTGAAGATACTAAAACATTTGGTTTAACAGCTGATGGAACGAAGTTAAATAATGCCGAAATAATCTTTGAAAGGATTGTAGAAAAATAAATGTTCATCGATAGTCATTGCCACTTGGAAAAAGAATATTATCCTGATATAGATGAAGTTATTTCAGCAAGTAAAGATTTAAATGTTAACCTTTTTATAACCGCAGGTACTAATGCTAGGACTAATAAGGAAGCTATGGATTGTGCTCATAATCATGAAGAGGTATATGCCTGTGTTGGAGTTCATCCTGAGTATCAAGATGGATATACTGACGAAGATATAGAAATATTAAAAGGATATATCAAAGATGATAAAGTAGTAGCCATCGGCGAAATAGGACTTGATTATCACTATGAAGGCTATGATAGAAATAAGCAAATAACTCTTTTAGAAAAGCAGTTAAAACTAGCAGAGGAATATAATTTTCCTGTTGTTATTCATAGCAGAGATGCTACGGAAGATACAATCACTACATTAAAGAAATATAATGTTAAAGGCGTTATACATAGTTTCTCCGGCTCAAAAGAAACAGCTCAAATTTATATTAAGATGGGATATAAGCTAGGAATAAATGGGGTAGTAACTTTTAAAAATGCCCATATCAAAGAAGTTATAAAAGATTTAGAAATAGAAAATTTTGTTTTAGAAACCGATAGTCCCTTTTTAACACCTGTTCCTTTTCGGGGAACACAAAATATTCCTGGTAATATAAAATATATTGTAGATTTTTTAAGCGAATATTTAGGCATATCTTCCGAAGAAATAGCTAATATAACTACTAAAAATACTCATAGAATTTTTGACAAGCTAAATAAGTAATGTTATAATACTTTTAAGCTTAAGGATATGAGGTATGAAATGAGAAAAAATATTTTTCGTATTTTAAAATTAGCTATCTTAGGTGTTGTTGTTTTTATTTCTTCATCAAAGATTAATATTTACGAAGCAAAAGTAACAAACAACAACTTAAATAAAGCTGTTGACTTAACTACAATGGCTAAAAAAGTTGATGAATTTGATTATGACGCACTTTATAGTGCTAAAGATACATATACAGGAGATTTAACAGGATATGTTTATAATTGCCCAGCATGTACAGGAAAACTTGCTTGTATGGCTAATCTAGACTTATCAGGAGGAGCCACTACTTACTTAGATGATACATATGGCGAAGTTAGGATAGTAGCTTCAAGTGGAAATCTTCTGTGTGGAACTGTTGTTAGATTTAATGCTCCTAAAATATCTAGTGAACCTGTTCTTGCTATTGTACTTGATCGTGGCGTAACAGGTAATGATCTTGACTTATTAAGTGTTGATGTAGACTATGCTATTAAAAATGTCGGAAGAATGCCTATCACTTATGATATAATCAGAAGTGGTTGGGAAACAATTTCATATGCAAGCTAAAAAATCTTTAGGTCAAAATTTTTTAAAGAATGATACTATTGTTAAAAAAATAGTATCTTTATTTGTTTGCAATGAAAACGATTTAATAATTGAGATAGGTTCGGGAAGAGGAGCCTTAACAAAACATCTAAATTCTTTATCAAACAATTGGCTTGCAATTGAAGTAGATAAAGATATGGAAGAATACTTAAATCAATATGGTTCCCATATTATTTATGAGGATATATTAAATATAGATTTTCCCTCTTTATTAAAAAAGTATAATTATAATAATTTATATATTATTGGCAATTTACCTTACTATATAACAAGTCCTATTATTGAAAAGATAATAAATTCAAATATTAATGTTAATAAAATGATTTTTATGGTTCAAAAAGAGGTTGCTGAAAGATTTACTAGTAAACCTGGATGCCGAGAATATGGTTATATGACTGTATTCATCAATCATTTTTATGATGTTAAATATGAATTCATGGTACCAAGAACAGAGTTTAACCCTTCACCTAAAGTTGATAGCGCTATCATAACATTAAATTATAAAGAACATGATATACCTAGTAATGAATATTGGCAATTTATAAAAGATTGCTTTGCTCACAAACGCAAAACTTTAAAAAATAATTTGATAAAGTATGATTCTTTAATAGTTGATAATGTATTAAAAAAATATGGACTAAATTCTACTGCTCGAGCGGAAGATTTATCTGAAGAAGTGTTTAAAGAATTGTATGAAGAATGTAAAGAAAAATGATTGTACTTTTTCCATAAAATATTTTGTTTTATAATAAAAATAATAGGAAGGGATATAAAATGAATAAATTAAAAATTAATTCAGGGCTAGCATCTATAATTATTTTAGCCAGTTTATTCGCAGGCTGGCAAACATTATTACTTGTTGTTTTATTTATATTATTATTTTGCGAAATCAATGATACCATTAAAGGAATGATTGTGAAGGTAGTTTCCTTCTTTGTAGGATTAACCTTATTTTCAACATTATGGGGATTAATAACTGACGTTTTCCCTCTTGTTGTATCAACATTCAATAAGTTTATTGGTATAATTAGCAACTATTTAGAGGAACCTTTAGATGTATCAAAAGTAAATCTTTATTTATTTGATCCAGTAGATTCACTAATTTCTATTGTTGATAGTATTGTTCAATATTTATTAATATTAATTAAGTTTATTTTTGTTATTTCAATTCTTGCTAATAAAGCAATGAAGGATAACTTCATTACTAAATTTATCAATAAATATGTTGACAAGGTTATTAGATTTGTAAATGGTATTGAACTTGGAAAACTAGATGTTAATCATCCTCAAGCTACAGTAGTAGCTCCAAGACCAGAAATAGTTTCTTCAGCTAGTACAAATGATGGATTATCTTTAGGTGCTATACCTGAGATTAAACCTGTTGAACATCCAGCACCAGAAGTAACCCCTGCTGCTCCAGTAGAAAAACACGAAGAAGTAAGTCCAGCACTAGATATACCACAACCTCCAGTTGTACCTATTGAAGAAAATCATAATAATGATAATAACTAGAATGGTTTATAGCCATTCTTTTTTTTGAAACAATGTTAATAACCTAAATAATTTAACATATAATTTATTGGTGATATATTTGAATATTGAAATTGGTGATTATGTGACGCGTAAATCATATAATCATGACACAGTATTTAAGGTTATTAATATTAAAGATGATATTGTCTTTTTAAAAGGGGTATATGTAAGATTATGCGCAGATAGTACTATAAGCGATTTAGAAAAGGTAACCGATGTTGAAGATGATTTTAAAGTCGAGTTATCGAAAAAGGAAACCCGAGATGATTTTTTCTATCTTCCAGGTAAAATTCTTCATATTGATACTGACATTAAATTAAGTAACCACTCACAAACCCTTTATTTATCGAGAAAAAATCAATTTTAAAAAATTCAAAAAAGCCAAAAAATTAAAAATTTTGATGATTTTTTTAAAAAATTCTGCATTCAAAAGATGAGGGTGACATACTCTTAAGTAACTAAATGTGATATTAATTTTAATTAACAATACATAATAGGAATTGATTATTTCAATTCTTTTTTTATTGCCGTACATAGCCATTTTTATGATGGCTAGAGTTTAGAAAGAAAGGAGGCAAGAAATGTCTAATTGCAAAGTTATTGCAGTAGCAAATCAAAAAGGTGGA
>CANRMZ010000050.1 GCA_947631885.1 uncultured Bacilli bacterium | reverse complement strand
TACAAAAAAACATATAAAATGTCAATAACAAAATTATTCAACTAACTCTTCATATTATATGTAGTTTGATGCTACTAATTACTATAAATTTATTTTAACTCTCATTAAATCTTTTTTCTCAAGAGGTAAAGCAAAAGGGACCTTAATAATCATTCTCGGTTTATTAGCTACTTCTATAGGATTATCATCCTCATCATAAATAGCATTAATAGTGCTTTTAAACGTCTCATGATTTGGTCCTATAATCTCTACTTCATCCCCTATTTTAAATAGATTTCGCTCTTCTATCGTTGCAAGGCCTTTTTCTTTATCATAATCTATGATAATTCCTAAAAAATCTTGATTGCTTTCTTCATCTCTTAAAGCATAGTATTGATCATTATAATCAGGAAGATGATCATAAAACTGTGGTGCACTATCACGGTTAGCTACTCTATTTAAGATTTTTAAATAATATTTTTTATCTTCTTCCGTTAAAGTATTATTTAAAATTTTATCTATTACTCTTCGATAACATAATATAACTGTAGCTATATAATATATGCCCCGCATTCTGCCCTCGACCTTAAAGGTATTTACACCTGAATTTATCATATCGGAAATATAATCAATAAAATTTAAATCTTTAGGAGTCATTGTAAAGGGATGTTCATCATCTTCATTAAATACCCAACGACATATTTGGGCACATCCACCCCGGTTAGAGTCTCTTAAGGTGGTATGATTAGAAAGAACACATTTACCCGAGATGGAGGTACACATAGCCCCATGAATAAAACACTCAATCTCTAAACCGGTATTATCTTTTATTCTAACAATATCATCTTTTAAAGCTTCACGAGCCATGACAATTTGGTCTACCCCTAAGTCTTTATAAAAGGAGGCAGCATAGTGATTTAAGACACTAGCTTGGGTAGAAAGAATAACTTTAACATCCAAATTAAGTTCTTTAATTAAATCAAGAACAATAATATCACTAGCGATAATGCCATCAACTTTAATGCTTGCTAAAAATGATAGGTATTCTTTTAAACCTACAAGATCTTCGTTATGAAAAACGATATTAACTGTTACGTATACTTTTTTATTTAAACTATGAGCATACGCGGTAGCCTCGGCAATTTCTTCATTACTAAAGTTTTTGGCATTAGCTCTTAGAGAATAATTTTGACCGCCAAAATAAACCGCATCAGCCCCATATAAAAAAGCATACTCAAGTTTTTCTTTATCCCCCGCGGGAGCAAGTAGTTCTGCCATATATCCTCCCTTCTAAGCCTTTATCTTGTATATTGTCTTAGTATCTAAGAAGCCTCTTGCATTAGGTATTTTACTAAGATCATTATTTACAAGATTAATTATTTCTTCATCACTTAAAAATAAAGGAAAGTAAAAATAATACTTAGCTTTTTTGTTAAGTAAACTTAAGCCATTATAATATGGCATATGATATAAGACCGTACCATAAGCATTTTCGACAGCTATAAAATCATTATTATTCACATTTACTTTTAAAATATTTTTATAGTCAATTTTATGATGTCTACTATGAGATGTTAAAAGGGTTCTTCTGGAATACATACTACTTGTAGGGCCAAAGGCAAAGAAGCTTACTTCTTTATTTGCTTTTTGCACTATTTCATCCATTTCTTGTTCTGTTATATCATAAGATACAATTAAAGTATCTACGTATCTTAAATAACTATTTATGGACATATAGTTTGTCGTAATATGGGGAGCAAATAATATTTTTTCAATATTGATATCCTCCATCACCTTAATTAAACCTAAATCTTCGAAAATTATACCCTTAATATTACTTGGTAAATTATGAAGAATCTCCTTTAATTTTTCAATATCTTTAATATCCAATACTCTATTTATAAGTAAGTAACTATTTTCCTCTTTAATATCATCAAGTTCATAAGTATTAAGTACACCAACACAAAAAAAAGAAAATGGGTATACAAATTTATCTATACCTAGTTTCTTAAGTTTATCAATAATATCTAGATTTGTAACTGTAAATAATACCTTATTTTTCATCTTTCTTTTTACTAACAGATATACCGTCACCAATATTTAAAAACTCAGTACTAAATTCTGAATTAGCTTTTAAGAATTCAATATATTCTTCAATTTTTCTTACTAAAGCTCTTAAATTCTTGCTTTCGATAGTATCTGATTTACCAACATAGCCATGGAAATTTAAGTTATCTGTTATGATATATCCCCCATCATTTAGGAAGTATTTAAACTTTTCAAAGAAATTAATATTTTGTCCCTTGGCAGCATCTATAAATATTAAATCATATTTATTATCATTAGGTAAATTAACCTCTAAAGCATCTTGGAAAACAACATTAATCTTTTGATCTAATCCGCAAGCTTTAACATTCTTAAGACATTCCATATATCTAGTTTCATCTCTTTCAATAGTAGTTACATAAACGTCTTCATCACTAGAGGCCATAAGAATAGTTGAATAACCTATAGCACTTCCTATTTCTAATATTTTTTTAATTTTATGCTCTTTAATGAGCTTCATTATATACACAATTGTATCTTTTTCAATTATGGGAACATCATTTTCATTAGCGTACTGTTCCATTTCTAATAATTTTTCTTTCATAAATATAACTTTTATATCTCCTTACATTAGTTCATTTTTAAATTGTAAAAACTCTTCATAACTATTAGCAAAATAAATTTTACCAGTATTAATATCGGCGATGAAATAAACATAATCGGTATTACTTGGATTAAATACAGCTTCGATACTATCTAAAGATGGTGAACATATAGCTCCTGCAGGTAAACCAATTAATTTTTCGTTACGCGTATTATATGGATTATCATCTGTTAAATCAGCAGCATATAAAGCCTCTTTCAAGTCTTTTTTAGCGCCATAGTATGATGTAACATCCATACCTAGATTCATACCTAACTCAAGTCTTTTATAAATAACTTGGCTGACTGTTTTACGATCTTCAGACGCAACAGCTTCCTTCTCTATGATAGAGGCCATTGTTAAATATTCATGAGCACTAAAATTAGAATTTTGAATTTGCTCTTTATATGGTTCAAGCTTAACTTCCATTTGATTAAGCATAGTATATATAATATAGTCTATTGATACATTTTCAAAAAATTCATAAGTATCAGGAAATACATATCCTTCTAAAGGATAATATAATTTATCACTTAAAACATCATCAGTAATAAACCAATACTTAGTCGTTAAATCTTGTAAAAATTCTTTATCGGAAGTTCTAGCAATAATATCATCATAATTCATATTAAATGTTTTAGCTATTTGTTCAGCATACTCATTAAATCTTTGACCTTCGACAAAAGTAATTTTAACAGTCTTAACAGGATTTATTATTTTGCCATCAGCTATCGTATCAATAATCTTTTTGGCATCCCAGTTTTTAGATAAAGAATAATTTCCTGCTTGTAAATTTTTAGATGAATGAGTAAAAACATATAACAAAGTAGCATACTTATTTTTAATAATTCCTGCTTTAGCTAGTTTATCAACTATTTGAATTTTATTGTCTCCTGCTTCAACAGTAAACTCAACATTTTCTTTTATACCAACAGCTTTAATGCCATTTGTGTAAAAAATACCTACGCCAATTACTGCTGCTAAAACCAGAACAATAATAACCCCTACAATAATACCTGTTTTTTTATTCTTTTTCATTACTTACTTTCTTCTCCATCTATTTTGCTTAATAAATTCTCTATTTGAGTTAAGATTTTTTCATCGTCAATAGGTAGTAGTTTTTCTGCTTCGCCATCTTTAACATATTCTCCAGCATAAGTTTTAATAAAGCCATCACTATCAACACTATTATCAGTATAAACGATATAATTTTTACTATTTTGCTCAAAACTAAACACTATTGAATATTCTTTTTCTTTACCATTTTCAATAAGTTCTATTTTACCATCTTTCATAAGTTTCTCCTTAAATATGACTCTAGTATTAAAGATGCGGCTTCCATATCAACTTTATCTTTGAATTCTCTACTTTTTAAATTATTATCATGTAATAATCTTTCTGCTTCAACACTGGTAAGTCTTTCATCTACGGTATAGACATTTAAGCCTAATGCTTCAAGCTTTGGAATAAAACTAAGGGTTCTTTGGCTAGCAAAGCCCTTAGATCCATCCATATTAAGAGGTAATCCGATAGCTATATCGGTAATTTTTTCTTCTTTGATAATAGGCATTAATAATTCAATTGCCTTATCATAGTCTTCCTTAGGAAAATGTAATGTACATCTTGGAAAGATAAGTGAATTACTAGGATCAGATATTGCTACACCCAAAGTTTTAGTGCCTAAGTCTAAACCCAAATACCTTTTCATCGCCCTAAATACCCATTTATTATTGCCATCATAACTTCCTCACGTGTAAATTTACTCATTTTCTTTCTAGCATCATCATAAGAAGTAATATAACTTAAGTCGCCTGATAATAGGTAACCGACTAACTGATTCGTAGCATTATAGCCTTTTTGCTCGATAGCAATTATAACTTCATTTAGAGTTAACATTATAAGCTCTTGTCTTAAAACACTAACATTAAATATGGTTGTATTACTACTGTTCATGAGCCCACCTCTATTATCTATAATAATAACAAATTACTATAGAATTTTCAACAATTCACCCGCTCTAATTGCGTGTGCGCATATATTGTAACATACTCTTTAGATTAACGCAAATTGCCAAAATTAGGCATTTTCTTTATCTTCTTTAAGGCTCCGAATAAGTTTTTGTTCATTACTTTTTATATAAGGAACCCTTTTTATAACTTTAATAGCTAATTTAGCTTCAGGATTTTGCATCTTCTTAAGGCTTTCTAAAAGTTCTTGCAATTCCCCTTTAGTATAACCTTCGAAATCGTTTGCTACTAATTGAAGGCTTTCTAAAGTATCTCTTTGTACGGGAATATTTATACCACCAAATCTAAGTTCATTAATTAAACTATAAGCTTCGCCCATTTGATTAGAATTTAGTAAATTACTAATTTGCTTTTTATTAACTATAAAGATTAATCTTTTTCCTCCCAAATAGTATAAACATATTCCGATAGTGCCTAGTACCAAGCTTTGAAAAGTTGCAGAAATTATTTTATTAACAATTCCCGAGCTTTCTTTTTCTTCCTCTGGTTGAATTAAATCTTGAGGGGTAGCATCATAGATAAAACCAAAATCATCCATGCCCCAAGCATGAGCATCAGAGGCTTTTAAAGTAATCTCTCCTACATCATTATCAGCTAAAAAGCCTGTAACATAAACTAAAGTATCATCAGCTTCTACTGCTAAAGTAGCGGCTAAATTACAGACTAACGAATCTAGAGAAGCAATTGTTTTTATATATTCTTTTTCATCCATTTTCTTAACTTTTGAAGTAAGTTTAGCATCTTTAATTGGTGTTAAAGAATAGTCTTTATTTTTGATAGCCCTAAAGATATCCATTACAAAGGCATCTTCACCAAGTCCTAAACTTTCACTAATTATTTGCTTCATCTCATAAGATGGAGTATCTAAATATCTACCTTCTCTATCTATTAAAATTGGATAATAGGCATCAACAAAAGAGTTTATATAAACCCAATTATCTGTAGCGAAATAATAATATACTTGAGGTTCCTGAAGAGAAAGTAAAGTATCTATTTGTTCCTTATTAAGAGGTTTATCTTCATTTACGATAACAATTCCCTTACTAGGATCTTTGGCATCATCAATAATAATTTCCGTTAGAAAGCAGGTAAAATCAACGGGATAGAAAACTATTGGTAAGTCCAAAGTACCATCATCTTTAATAAAGCTTTTTAATTCTTTTCTAGAAATATTAGTCTTAACATAAAAATCTGAAGCTTTGTCAGAAAATATATGAGTATTGCTAAGCGCTAGTGATTCCATATCATAAGTTATTTGACCTTTTTTATACTCACTTGATGTAGCATATCCACAAGCATAATATCTTGGTAAAACGACTTCGTCATTACGAGGATAGACTTCTGCTACTACTTTATCATTATCCGCCTCCAAGATTGGAGCATCTCCTGTTATAGCTGAAGCAAAAGAGCCAATGGTGCCTCCCGTGATATCTAAAGCTCCACTAATAACATCAGCAAATACGTCTTTAGCATCAAGCAATAGACTTTTTTCAAACTCATAAGATTCTTGATAAAAATGAGCAATATATTCTAGCCCATTTTTGGCATTTCTAGCGCCAAAATCTCCACGAATAATATCCGTAACAGCTACAGCCGAATAAGCACCGCAGACAACAAGTAAAGATAAATATATAGCATAACAGCTAGTAATAAAGTTATGAAATACCTTTCTTGGCTTGCTAGCAAAATAAGGGCTATTTTTCTTACTATAATCTTTCTTATATTCTAAATATTCTTTATAAACTTTATCATAGTAAGACTCTACTTCAATTGTCTTTTCTTTACTAAATGACTTATTCTCATTTAAATATAAATATAAACATGCCATTATTATTTTTTGTTCATCATCTTGGCTATTTTCAAGTGATTTTAAAAGAGCATCATAATTAGCAAACCCTAAATATTCCCAAATATTCATAACACAGGCTTCAGGATTTGCATTATTTTGGGAATAAGATATTATTTTAACAAACTCACCTTCAATTGAAACCGTATCATAAGTCTTGCCATTATTTTTAGTTTTATAGCCACCTTCAGAGTTTAGCTCAAGACTTAAACGAGCCAAAATAGTTCTTTTAAAGCTTTCTAAATTACCATCTTTATTATATGAATCTAAAGCTCCTTTTAAAGCTTGATCATTTATTCTTTCTACTAAAGCAGTAATATACTTTTTATCAAACTCGTAATTATTTAGCAGTGCTAGTATACTACTAAGTTCCGTACGATTTAATAATAAAAATTCTTTTACATCAATAGATTGATTTACCCCAAAAATAGTAGTTCTTGAAACCGGAGTAAAACTACTAGTATTCATACTAGGCAAAATCCTATTTAAATCTTTTAAAGTTAGATAAATAGTATCAATATCATATAAATGGCAAAAAGAAAGTAGTCTTTCAATATTATGCGTATACTCATCGCGATAAATATCTCCTGCTTCATATAGAATAGCTACATCTTTTTTAATACGCAAAACATTTCTAAAGCTATTATTTAATGATTTGTCTAATAAAACATCAACGTTAAAGCCTAGAACCTCTCGAATTTCTTCTTGAGCTTCCCTAACCTTTTCTACAGGTGCAAAAGGAGCTAATAATTTATCCTTTAATAAAATACCCGCATATAGAATTCGGGAAAACATGAGCACATTATAACGAAATAATCCATTTGATGTTGGTTTATTATTTAAAGCACGAGCTACAACATCATAAACATCACCATTTTTTTGGATTATTCCTAAAGCATTTTTAACTTTATCCAGATGATTCATAATTAAAATCCTTTTTTAAGTCTTAAAGTTAAAATATCTCTATTTAGTTTTTCAAAAATATCTTGTAAATCACTATTATCAATTCTAGTAACATTTTGATCAATACGATGAAGGTATAAAGAAATAACATAATCCGTTAGATCAGAGGGTTTAATTCTATTACGACCATCTGCAAGTGCATTAATTTTGGCAAGTTTAATAGCAAATTTATGAGCTCTTATGTTAGAGCCTGCGAAAAGAGGTTTATCATTATATGTAAGACCATCTACTAAATCAAATACTTGCATAAGAACATCTTGTTCATCTTCAGTAAGTTCAAAATTAGCAACAGCTCCCGTCGTATAATCAATATCTTCAGGATTTATATGAGCTTCAAAACTTGGTTCAAAGCCTGAGAAAAATAATTTAC
>CANRMZ010000049.1 GCA_947631885.1 uncultured Bacilli bacterium | reverse complement strand
TGGGAAAATATATGCAAATTGCGGATGTTTATGATGACAAGCAAATGAACATTGTTAATCAAAATGGCGATATTGTTTATTCTTATGATGGAAGTGAATACAATAAGAAAGTAGAGATTATTCCAGGTGGCTTTCTTATCATTACGGAGCAAACAGATACTTATAATTCTTCGCAAACTTTAACAGGTATTTATGATATTGAAAGTGAAAGTTATGTTTTAGGACCAAGTGCGGAATATGTAGGTAAGATATCTGAAGCTGGCGATAATATGTATAGAATAGATTCTAGTTATCAAAAATTTTTTAATACAAAAACTAAACAAATTGTTACTTTTGATGATATGGTTATGGGCAAATTTGTTGATGGCTATTATGCTACTGATAATCAATGTTCATATGATATTAATAAACCTTGTTTGTTAGTCTATGATGATAATGGAGGAAAAAAGGAAATAACTTTGTTATTTGATAGTTGGCCTCTTGTTAAGGCTAAAAATGGCATGCTTATAGGAAATGTATCAAGATTTAATTATGAGGTTAATGCTAATGGATATGATGGTGCTTATGCAGAATTAGTGAATTTTGCAACAGGAACCGTTAAAGATTTATCTGAAGATTTTTATGATGTTAAAGATTCTTATTTTAATAAAGATGGAAATGCTTTAGTATTATTTAATAATCAAGGAGGTCTTACTTTTTATACAGTTATTGATAAAGATGGAAATATGTTATTTGAGCCACTTAAATGTAATAAAGATACAAGCTTGAATATTACGAGTGATATTTTTGATGGCGGTTATTATTTTGGGGAAGAAGATGGTTATTATAAATTATTTGATAAAAATAATAAGGTTATTTATACCTCAAATAATAAGGATGAAAAATTTATAAGTTTTTCTAATAATGCTATTTTAGTGGAACTATCTGAAAGGGCGAAACCAAGTGTTAGATACTATAAAGACTTAGAGGGAAAACAAAAAGCTTTAAAAGTAAATGGCATACTATATAAGTATAATTAAGGTTTTTCTTTAGAAAAGCATCTTATTTATAGACATTATTTTCCGTTATAACTACGTCTATTTTTTGATCATATTTACTTGGGATTATCTCATTTGATAACTGTATTTCATAAGCCAAACCAATGGTATATTTTGGCTTATATTTAGCTATAAATCTATCATAATAACCTTTGCCATAACCTAAGCGATTACCTTTAGTATCAAAAACGGTGCCAGGAACTATCATTAAAGCATCTTTTATTAAACTATAATCAAGTTGATTGTTATTTGGCTCCAATATGCCTTGATAACCAGGCTTTAACTCATCAAGAGAGTTTATTTGATAAAAGACTATTCGTGTATCATTTATTACCTTAGGAAAAGCTACAGTCTTATTAGTTTTTAAAGCGTCTTGAATAATCCCCAAAGTTTCAACTTCGCTTTTAAAATTAGAGTAGCATAATATAACTTTACTATTTTGATATATATCTAAATTAATTAGATTTTGAATTATTTTAAGGCTTTTATTATGCCTTTCTTTTTTTGATTGATTATCTCTTTTATTAATAATTATTTCTCTTAAACTTTTTTTATTCATTTATCTCATCACATAAAAAATTATAACATTTTTTAAAAATATAATTGTACATTATTAGGTTTTAATATAAAATATTAACACAAGAAAGAGGGAAGATAGATGACATATTATAAATTTATAGCAAATAGATTAAGTCTTTTATCCTCAAGAGTATTAGAGTGTTATAAAAAAATTGCGGAGTATGAAGCTAATGGTCAAACGGATTCTATACCTGATGTAATTAAAGAAGTAAGAAAAGTAATAGCTGAAGAAAACCAAATGTATGATGAATTAAAAGAAGATATTAGACTAGTTAAAGAAATAAATGATTTTTTGTTTCCTCAAGGAGAACTGTTTTTACCTGATGAGCTAGAATTTATCAAAAGACAATATGAAAGTGATTTAATCTTAATTAGGGTAGGCAGAAGACTTAGTGATATTTTATTGTCTACTCCTTTTGAAGAGGATGAAATCGAGGCTTTTAACAACCTTAATCCTGATGATTTTCCCGATGATATGAGTGATCTTGCGGATACTCTTCAAGAACTAAGAGATAAAACGGAAGATGAAGATATTGAAGAAACATTTTCCAAAGAAGCCAAACTTATTATGGCTATTGAAGATGATATCTTAAGAACTATTTTAGTAATGCTTGATAAATATATGCAAAATGAAGCTAATGTGGATATTAAACCTATCTTAGCTAAGTTAAAAGCTTATTTAGCTTTAATATATCCAGATGTGGAACAATCTTTATTAGATAATAATTTTGAGACGCCAAGTTTTTTAGTTTGGACTTCCTATATCACGGGTAATAGCCAAGCTTCGCCATCAAGTATTATTAAAAGTGTTATAAATGACTACATCGTTGATATTATTTCTAATCAATTAGACGCCTATTATGATGCCATAGACGAAACGGAAGCTGATATTAAAAAAGCTAAGATTGCTTTTACAGAAATAGTTTTAAGAAGCTGTATGATTTTCATTACTGATAAAGAAATTGAAGCAATTAGAGAGCTAAGTGAAGAAGACTTAAATGAACTTGCTATTGAGCCAGATATAAGCGCTTCATTAAATATGGTATTTAAAAATAGAAAGGTTGATTCAACCCTTCCTTATGTATTAAATCTAGATCCTAGTTTTTTTAGTTAGTTTTAGGCAAGAAAAAACTCGAGTTAAATATATAAAACTCGAGTTACTTTTTTATTGGTAGCGACGGGGAGATTCGAACTCTCGACCTGCCGGGTATGAACCGGATGCTCTAGCCAGCTGAGCTACATCGCCATCACAAGTACAATAATATCAAAAAAATATTATTTATGCAAGTTTTTATCAAGTATAAATGCGATTTCTTCTTTTTTTATATAGCACTTTATAGTATAATAAAGGGTGATAAAAGATAAACAGGTGTTGATTATGGGAAAAAGAAAAAAAGGACAAACTACTATAGCATGGAATCCATTACAAGCTACAACTATAGGTCAAATTAAGCAAAATAAATATGGATGGATTGGAACAGTACTTTTATTTTTACTTTTTATAGGAGTAGTATTTTATTTGCCTGAATTATTTGAATTATATAATAAATATAAAGGTAAGAGTGCTACACCTGCTGTAATAGCTAACAATAATACTGCAAATAATAATAACAATACAGATAACGAAGAGGAAGAAAGAAACGTTGAAAAATATAAACTATCTGAGAAAAAGTCTTTCGAATTTAATGAATTTAAAGTTGACAATATTCGATTATTTGCTGGGGAATTAAGCTATAAAATTACAAATCTAACAGATGCTGAATTAGATTTATCGGCATTAGATTATTTCTTTGAATTTTATGATGAATCTGGCGAAGTAATCCAAAGAATTTTTCTGACTGGTAGAATTCCTAAGCAAGAATCAGAATCTTATTCTTACCAAATTTCTAATGCTTCATCCATAGTACAATATTCATTATCTATTATTGATGAAAAGTATTATACTTATTATGATTTCCCTGTTTCTGAGGATAAAAAGGTTGAGTTTACTTGTATGAATAATTATCGAAGTATTACATATACTTTCGAAGATGAAAATTTGAAAAAAACAGTAGATAATGTATCTTATCCCGTTTATTTAGAGGATTATGCTGAAAAATATGACTATTATAATTCTTTATATAATAAATATATTGAACGAAATGGTATGGATGTTTCTTTAGAAGTTAATGATGATTTGTTATTATATTCAGTTACAATTGATTATAATATTTTAAATGGTCTATTAGATGATTATGAATATTTCGTTGCTAATACAAGGCCAAGAATCGTTAAATTCAAAATGGAGGCTATGGGATACAGCTGTTCATGAGGATGTTATGAATTTAAACATTAATGATTTTAGCGGACCATTTGATTTGCTTTTGCATATGGTTAAAAGACATCAAATGGACATTTATGAAATTGATATTAAAATGATAATAGATGAATATATTGATTTTATTAACTCACTTGATCGTCATGATTTAGATAGTAAAAGTGAGTATTTAATTATGGCTTCTGAGCTTATTCATTTAAAAAGCAAAATGCTTTTAGGCTTTGATGATGAAGAAGATGAAAGAGATGGATATGAGATAAATTCTGAAGAAGAACTTCGCCTAAGAATCATTGAATTTGAAAAATATCAAAATATTAGCAATGATTTTCGCTTGTTAGAATCTAATCGTCAAGAGTATTACACTAAAGTTCCTGAAAGTTTAAGAGAGTATTGTGATGAAAATCAAAAATTAAATGGCGATATTGAACTAAGTGATTTAATTGAGGCTTTTAAAAATCTTCAAGAAAGGCTTGAATATAAAAAGCCAAGAGATACAAGAATTGCTCATAAAGAGTTAAGTGTTAAAGATAAAACTAATTATATCAAAGGAATATTAAAAGAAAAAAGTAAGGTGGAATTTACCGAACTATTTGAAAGTGCTACCAAAGAAGAATTAGTTATAACCTTGCTATCTATATTAGAAATGAGCAAAAAAAATGAAGTTTTCTTGTCCCAAAGAAAAAATTTTAGTACAATATTTGTCGAGGTAAGAAATGAATAAGCAAGCGGTTTTAGAGGGATTACTTTTTATAAAAGGTGATGAAGGTATTACTTTAAAAGGTATTACTGATGTTTTAGATGTGACCGAAAAAGAGGCTCAAGACTTACTTAATAAACTTCAAAAAGAATATGAAAAGGAAGAACGTGGGCTACGCATTAGCTTTTTAGCAGATACCTTTAAACTTACTACGAAAAAGGAACATAATGAATACTATAAAAGACTTGTTAATACAGATGTTAATAACACTTTATCTGAAGCTGCTTTAGAAACTCTTGCTATTATTGCTTATAATGAACCTATAACTAGAGTTAAAATTGATGAAATAAGGGGTATCTCTTCATCATTTATGCTTAAAAAGTTAATTGCTAAAGATTTAGTCAAAGCCTGTGGCAAAAGTGATTTACCAGGACATCCTAATTTATATAAAACAACTAAAGAATTTTTAGATTATTTTGGGCTTGCTACGATTGAAGATTTACCTAAAATTGAAGAAATAAAACAAGATGAAGAAATAGATTTATATAAAAGTAAATATCACGAATAATTAAAAACATTAAACACATTATTATAATCCATGTTATAATAATGACATGCCTGTATGGCGGAATTGGTAGACGCGCTGGACTCAAAATCCAGTGGTAGCAATATCGTGTCAGTTCGAGTCTGACTACAGGCACCAATATTAATATAAATGATAACCCCTAGAGAAATAGCTAGGTGATTTATTTTAATCAGGGGCGATAGAATGGAAATATCAAGAAAAAAAGATTCTTTGGGTTATGATGTAATAAAAATGACAAAAGAAGGTATAACTTTAACAATCTTTTTTGGGGGAAATGGTGATTTATATTGGGACCTAATGAATCTAGATGATTTTGAAAGCCAAGATGAAAGCTTTGTAATAAGTCCAAGTGATGGACCAATATTTGAGCTATTTCGAAGATTATTTTGTAGTATAGCTACTCATCAAATATTTGAAGTAGATGAAGTAGAGGCATCTTTCTGTAGCACTCCAGAAGCTCTAGAAAGAATACGTGCCCAAAAAGTAAAAGAAAATGAAAGCTTATCAAGACATCCTTATTTTAATGATTTGTGTAATGGAAGCTATGTTCAATGGCACAGTGATAATGAACCTTTTGAAACGGGTAATATCCTAACTATTTTATTAGATCGAGCAGGTAGAGTGATAATAAATATAAAAAGAGTCAGCCGTGAGTATGATTTTCTAAATGTTTGTTTTACTCAATCGGGCAGTAGATATAGACCTTTTGATTTAGCATTTTATAAAAATTATACGGAATTATGTGAGATGGATTTGACTGTAGACTTACCTAGCGAAAGTATTGAAGGCTGTGTTAGAACAAGAGAATCACAATAAAAAGTATCAATTATAATAAGTTGGTACTTTTTTTATTAAATAACAACTTTTTTTTATTACTAATCATATAAAATATGTTAAAATAAAATTTAAATTGGAATACTAGGATATCAGTATTCTTTTATAAAGAAGTTGCAAGAGGTGCTAAATGTTACTTACTAATCCTTATTACTCTATATTATATGAGTATGTTACAAAGAATAATTTTAGTGATCAAAGTGGTAAGTGCGATTATAAAAGCTATGATAAAGCTAAAGATAATTTTGTGTATTTTAACTGCTTTGATATAAAAGGGATTGATGAGGTTAGTAAACTAGCTAAAGTAAATTATGAAGGAAGTTTAGAGTTTTCTTATAATGAAGCTACTAATGAGGTTTATGTCTCTAAAGTTCCTTATGTGGTATATCAAAATATAAAGGTACCTGTATTTACTAATGATATCGTGCAAATAATGCTTGATAAGTTGCAAAAATATACGCCAAGCAATATGTTAAAAGTTGTTTTTGCAGATTCTGTTTTGCCTTTAGCTATAGATGATAGAGCTACCAAATTATTACCAGCCTTAAAAGAAACAAGTAATTATCGCTTTTTGATGGCTATCATAAGCAAAATAACGGAAGAGAAAAAACATATAATGGCCCAAACTAAACGCTTTCAAGAAAGCCAAGCTAGAAATGAGCGAAGTATAGAAAGGGCTATTGCTAAGAAGAGAAAAATCATGGGACTAGATCCTAAAGATTTTCCCACGATTGAGGAGTTTCAAAGCAAACTAAGAGAAAAAATAATTGCTACATGCCAATATAAATTAGATAATATAGAAAGGCATTTAGAAGCTAATATAAAAAATTATAAGAAATATTTTGATCGTAAAAATCAATATAACTTTGAATACATGTTAAGGGTTGCTCTTTTAGATAAGATAAAACAGATGAACATTGGCGATGAATATTTACTTCGAAATATTGAAAAACTTTACGAGCCATTGCATGATACCTATTCTTTAGAAAGCTTTGTATCTGATACTAAAAATATACCTGTAG
Source organism: uncultured Bacilli bacterium (assembly GCA_947631885.1). GTDB lineage: Bacteria > Bacillota_I > Bacilli_A > RF39 > UBA660 > UBA6448. Next base: position 1,158 of record CANRMZ010000049.1, on the reverse strand, counting down.
AACTACAAAGAATAGTTAGACTATGGAAATATTTCCTTGATACGGATAATAAAAACTTAAATCCTATTTTTGTTAATGAAGCAATTAATATAATAATGGATGTGGATTTGCATTCGCCAAACGGCATAGTAAGCGTTTACCAAGATAGAGAAGAAGAAACTGATTTAAAATATTTTGCTCATCAAGATGGAATTTCGTATGCAGAATATTGTCCTTATATTATTCATGCTCAAGTTATGCGGCATAATTATAAAAATGCTGAAATGCATCCAGTATATAGCTATTATTATAATCGAGTAATGGGATTTCGCTATAATAGTTATTTTGATATTGCAAGAGCAATGGATGGAGCCAATTTAGAGATTACTCCTTTGGAAATAATAGTCCAAATAGCTAAATTAGAAGAAAAGCAAAAGTATTATGAAAGAATTTTGGCTAATCCTGATGAAGTAGTATTAAAGTTTTATAAAACTAGTAAGATATGGGGCTCTATAATGCAGCTTCCATACTGGAATAGAGTTTATTTTGATCCTGTTTTTGATGAGGATTTGCATGATCATGAATCTTTTGGCTTATTTATGGTGCGACCTGGAGTAAGTGAAATTGATTATGAAGGTATAATTGATTTTGTGGATAATCCTAAATACAAAAGTGCAGTATCAAGAAATGATTTAGCTATGGCAAATAGTAATTTATGTAATCGATTGATGGTTATGGTTCCTAAATCATTAAGCACTGAGGAAATAACCAAGTTAATTGATTATGCTCATGAATATGGTGATAAACTTAACTTTGTTTGTGAAAGCTTTAGAATCTTATACAAATGGTGATAAATATTTTAAAGATTGGTGTTTTATTAATGTTGATCCAAACTATTATGAATTATTTTTAGCAGATACTCCAAATAATAAAACTCTATGGCATCGTTATGATTATAGTTCCGATTATATTTATAAAAGAAAAGAACTGCTTAGCTTTGATAGGCAAACTGAACTTGCTATTGAGTATGCTCAAAATGGGCCTAATAGTATTGATTATCAGTTACTTGACGCCATATTATTTGGAAGTTATGATAGTAGCACAATTTTCTTAGAAGATTTTAATTATTTTCAAAGTATGCTAGGAGAAGAAACTGCATATTGGGAAGAAGAGTTAGCA
>CANRMZ010000048.1 GCA_947631885.1 uncultured Bacilli bacterium | reverse complement strand
GGTCATATTACTGAAGAAACTACTAAAAATACCAAGGTAACTTTAAAAGAACATAAGTCATCTGCAAATAACTATGCTCAAAAAGGAGAAATCACTTTAGAATTTACAGCTGATATAAATACTCCGGGTGTTAAAATTACTAAAGTTAAAATTGGGGATGAATACTATGATGTTACCCTAAATAATGGTATTTACTCAGTTAAAGTCAATTCTGATAAAGCAGGTTCTCAAACTTTTGTAATATCAGAAGTTGTATTTGATAATGGTAAAGAATTAAAGACTAAATTAAGAATAACTAAAGAAGTTTTAAAAGATATCCCATCCATTAATAGATTTAATTTAGATGATGAAAATAAATCATTAAGCTTTGAAGTAGTAGATGAAGATAAAGCCTTTATCGAAGGTACTGTTAGAATATATGAAGGCGAAAGTGTTATAGCAAGTGCCAAAGTTAATTCTAATAAAACTACGATAAAGTTTGATGGTAAAGAAGGAAAAACTTATAGTGCTGAGATTGTTGGTAACTATGATTTAGATAGCAACTCTAGCGATGGTGTTAATTTCTATCAAAATGTCCCTCTTTTTGATCAAACCTTTACTTTAGGAGGAGACTATAATTTTAATCTTGATAATGTTGCTATTACTGATGCCTTAAAGCCTGGGGAAAAGCCGGTTGTTTCCTTTACAAGTTCTAATAGTCGAAATGCGACTATATCTAACGCTAACTTAAGTGTTGATAATGATGCTAAATCCTACAATATCTCTAAGATAGATGGTAATAATTATGAAGTTATTTTATCTGATGCTGATGTAACACCAGGTAAGCATACAGTTACCTTAAATGAAGTAGGTCTTGATAGTTTAAAAACTTTCTATAATGATAATGATTATAAAGCTAAGAAGTTAACTTATACTGTTTTAAAAGAAGCTCCTTCTGTTAATAATCTTAAAGTTACTGATGATAATGGTAATAAGAATATAAATGTATCATTTGCGTATAAAGATGATAATAAAGCTACTAAGAAATTAACTGTAGTAATAGTTGATTCAACAGGTAAGATAGTAGATAGTAAAGAGATACCTAAAGATGAATTAAATGGTAATATTACTACTACTTTGTCTTACGAAAAAAGTGTTGATGGGTTCTATACAGTTCGTGTTTTAGCAGATTATGATTTATCTGATAAATATACTTATACTAATGAATGTCTAAAAGAAGAGAGTATATTAACACAAAAAGATATCTACATTTCTAAAATGTATATAACTAATAATAGCAATGGTGTTAACAATAATTTCTATCCTGTTAAAAATCAAAAAGATTATCAAATAGCTTTTGAAATCTATGTTGGTGATAGTATTGATGCATATGCTAAACAATCATATAATTCTAGTTATTCACAAGTATCTAGTATAACTATTAATGGTCTTAACTATTCTGCTAGTGCAATTAGCCATGAAGGCAATATTTATAAAGCTAAGATTTATTTAACGGTTCCTAATGAATCAGGAATACTAGATATTAAAGCTAATAGAGTCCAACTTACTGTTAATGGTTATTATAAGATGTATAGTACTAACTATTTTTCAGTAAAAGAAGAGAAAGTTACTATAGATGTCTTAAAAGATAAACCTAAAATAGATAATTTAGTTATTACTGATGATTATAATGATGGTAAAGCAACATTTAATTTTGATGTTGTACTTGATAGTAATGCTCATGAAGATGAATTTAAAGATGGTAAATTAACAGTTGATGGTGTATCTAAAGATATTGTTGTAGGTCATAATGAGATTGTTTTTGATAGTCTTCCTAAAGATAAAGATTTAGAGGTTAAATTCACTGGTAGTTATGATCTTGATACGGATAAATTGAATGAACAAACAGAGGATAAAAACGAAAAGACTAATGATGAACTTTTAAAGGTTCAATATGGTCTTTATAGTAGTGATACTTATGAATCTATTACTTTAGATGAAGGTTTAGCTATAAGTAAAAATAATAACAATTATTTTGAAAAAAATGAAAAGATTAAGTTAAACTTTAAAGTAAATGGTCTTGATGAAAAACTAAATGCCGGTGTAAGCAAAGTCATTATTTCTGGTAAAGAGTATTCAGTAGCTAATATTAATGATGTTTATGAGCTTATTCTTGATGGCTACCCTAGTTCAGGTGAAAAGAGCATAACTATAACGGATATTATCTTAACAAATGGTAAAAAGGTAAGCCTAAAAAATGCTTATACATTTAAACCTGAAGTTTTAAAAGATGTAATTAAAGTTAGTGATTATAAATTCGAGGATTTAGATAGCAAAGTAAAAGTAACTTTTGCGATAAAAGATCCTGATGGTTCTATCGTAGGTAAAGCTAAAGTTAAAATCACTGATGATATGGGAAATGCTTTATATAATGGTAAGTATGAAGACACCATAACATTTAATAAAACCGAAAGTAAGAGATATTATGTTGAAGTAATAAGTTCTTATGATAGAGATATTGATAAAAAAGCATTTAGTACTAACTATCAAAAAGAAGCTCTTCTTTTAGAAGAACTAATCTCTTTTGAAGATAATACTATCGAATTTAAGAATATATCTGATATTAACTTATATAAAGTAGAAAAGATTGATGGCGAAGAAAAGATAACTTTACAAGATGAAGTTAATGTTAGTGATATTGAAAATAATAAAGCTAATTATTTTGTTGAAATAGCCATGGATAATCTTCCTACTACTAGAGCTAGAATTACTAATGTAAGCACAGAAAATGGTATGTTAATTCTAGAACTTGATTATGCTCATGCTTCAAAAGATAAAACACAAAAACTAAGAATTACCTTTGGTAAAATCGAAGGTGGTAAAGCTGTTAATGAATTCCATCCTGCCAATGCCTTTAGGGTTTTACTTAACAAATTAGAAAATGGCGAAGATGTCGTTTTAGATCGTAACTATGATGCAAGTAGTATTACTACTGATGGAAATACATACGTAACTAATGAATATAAGGGTACTTTAGATGGTAATGGTCATACAATAAAGAATTTATCTAAACCATTATTTAATAAGATTAAAGATGGCGAAGTTAAAAACTTATATATTAATGATGTTACCCTTGATGATAATGGTAAAGGTGCTCTTGCAAACGAAACATATAATGCTAAAATCACTAATGTTTTAGTGGATAAAGTTGTAAAGAGTCAAAAGGATACGGCAAGTACAAATGGTGGATTAATTGGTACTGCTGATAATACAAAAATAGATTCAAGCCGTGTCATTCATTTAGTTTATAATCTTAATTGGTTAACTCAACAAACAGGTACATTCATTGGTGTTACCCAAAATAATACAGAGATAACAAACTGTTATGCTGAAGGTACAATTAATGGTGGCTGGAACTATACAAGTGGTTTTATAGGCAATGCTAAAGCAACTACTGTAACAAATAGTTATGTTAAAGTATCATTATCTGGTCAATATAGTACTCCTGCAGGCTTTGCAAACCGCTATAGTGGTAGTGGTTCTACATTTAAAAATAATGTTGCTATTGTAAATGGCTCTATAAATGTTTTTGCTGGAGGAGCTGCAACAGTTGAAAATAACTATATTTATACGACTAGCACTTTAAACGATAATGGAGTAACTGTTATTTCTGCAAATGATATTAATGAAGAACTATTTATTGATAAAGCAAACTTTAGTGATAAAGTATGGGAGTTTAAAGATATATCTTTAGACAATTTACCAACATTTATTTTGGAAAATAAAACAGAACTTGAAAGCATAAATAACTATAGTAAAGATAAAGAAATTGCCTATAAGAATGTAATGAAATTAGCACCTTTCTATGACAATGATAAAGTTGTAGAAATGGGTAATACAATTACTGATAGTAATTTACTTAATCATGAAATATTACATATAGTACCAGTAGATGCTGAAGGCAAGTTAGTAACTTATTTAACAACTGATAATCCTAAAAAGATTAGTAAATTAAAGATAATATTTAAAAATGGTCTTAAGACTGAGTATAACGTTTTATATGAAAAGAACTATGATATGGTTGCTACATATAAAATATCAGGTTTAAATATTGATTATAACTATAACCATTATGTTATAAATGCTGATTCTGCGGTTGTTAATAATTTAACTAATTACTTAAAAGGACTTAATTACACTAATAACTTAGATATATTAACTACTAATGAAGATTCAAGAATATATCGTGATTTCTATAATGATAATACGAGATTCGAATTAACAGAATTTGTCTTAAAATATTTATCTAATAGCAACTTTACTAATACTAATAATGACGATGCTATTAATGATTATATTGAAAGAGAAGTTAAGAAAGATAAAAAGATTGAAAAAGCTTTATATACTTATAACTATTTCCGTAGATTCTATAATCTAGATGTTGATGGCATGAAAATATATGATTTTGTAATGTTTAACATGCAAGGCTTTGATGCTAACCTAACATCAGATAAGATTACTGAATTATTCTTTAGTGATCCAAGTGGAGCTTACTTTAATACTAATATTACTAATAATACTTATAACAATCTTTTAAGTCCATATACAGATCTAAATAATGTATCTAGTTTCTTAGATTATGTTGTTACGAAATTGAGTGATCATAATATGGATGAATGGGCTGCTAGTCAATTTAAAGGTATCTTAAGAGAAATACCTATTGAGGGTCATGAAGATGATATTCAATATACTTTATGGGATCATTTAAGTACTGAAGATGCTAACTATAAGGGAGGAAGTTATAAAGTACATAATTTTGTACTTCCAATCTTAACTTTACCTGATACGGCAGCATATATTATTTCTGCTCCTGCCCAATTTACAATTGGTTCGCAAAGAACTTATATGGCAAATCCTAAGGATGCAGCTGAACTTGCGACATTTAATGCTAAGATGCAAGCCTATGTTGATCGTATTCAATCATATTACAATACAGCTTATGACTTATTACAAAATCCTAAATTATTTAACGACATTCATTTATTCCAACTTGATAAACGATATACTAAAAATGAAAATGGTGTTTCAGTTTATAATACGCCATATACCACTACTGAACTTTTCCATAAGAACTTTGATGAGGTTGTAGCTCTATGGCCTGCGACTTATGGTGTTAATGCGGGAAACTGGGGCGATAGAATTGAATGGAATGTTGCTGGATTTATGGATACGGATATAACTACTGATGGTACAGTGGATAGTGGCCACCCAACATTTATGACTTGGTCACATGAAACAGCCCATTATCTTGATTCTCGATTATTCTTAGAAAACTATGGTAGAAGATTTGATGCTGGTGGTGAAGACTATGCTGATGCCTTCTTAATGCAAGAATTTGGTATCAATGGTATCGTAATGAACTTAACTGTTAATTACAATAAAGATGCTAAGGTAGCTTCAAACTTAACACCAGAGAGAATTAACTCACCAGAAAAGATTCAAGACTTCTATAGTAAAATGTTTGATACTATTTATATTATGGATTATATTGAAGCTCAAGCCTTCTTACAACTTCCAAAAGAGTATCAAAAAGCTTTAGCCGTTCAAGTTTCTTATCCAAATGAAGATAAGCAATTTGCCAGAGAAGGCGGTAAATCTGATGGTAAACTAACGGGAGTTACATACAAAGAAGATGATTATGCTAGATTCCGTGCTCGTGAAACTACAGGTTATACAAGTCTAAATTCTCTTGGAGATATTGAACTTAATTCAATTAATGATTTAGTAGATAAGCAAATAATGCTTTATCCGGGTGTTTATAAATATGCATCTCGTGGTAATAATTCATATGGCGGTGAAGGTATTAATGTAGTCCATTGGTATCAACCAAATAACCCAGATGGTAGACCTGATTCATATGCATTAAAATGGATAAGTTATGAAATGATGGGTATCGCAGGTTATGAAAAAGGTTTTGTAGCATATGCAAGTAATAAAGACTATGAAATAAGACCTATTTATAAAAATCTTACTAATCCAGATGAAGGAACGCAAAATGTTAACTTCAAATCAGATCAAATGGCTTTACAAAAGATAACTGATAATAAATACTCTGATTTTAATACTTATAAGAAAGATAGATTCCAATATGTTGCTGATAATCTATCGCATATAAATCCAGAAATTAATGTCAAACATTATGTTCAAGCATTCTATGATGCATTAATAAAAGATAAGGATTATACTGATGCTAAATTAAAAGATATTCTAAAAAACAAAACTGAAACTCAATGTTTAAGTGAATATTGGTGTAGTAGAGATATTCAGGCTGCTGTTGGTCTTCCTAATAGTACTGCCGTAAGACAAGAAATATATTATAAGCTAAAAGATATGAGTAATGATTTTGAAGATAATATTATCTATTTGGCTGATGCAAACCAAGATGTTAGTAACTTAACGGTAAGTGCAAGTTCTAACGATTAAAAGCTGTCATTTTGATGGCTTTTTTCTTACATAATTTTATTAAAAGGCTAAAAAATATTGACAATTTGTATAAACAATGTATATACTAATAATGAGGGTGAGAGATTAATGGAAGCAAGACTTCAAAAGTGGGGAAATTCTGATGGGATTAGAATCCCGAGTAGTTTTCTTAAATCATTAAATTTAAGAACTAATGATAAAGTAGATATAGTTCAAGAAAAAGACAAGATAATAATAACAAAGCAAGAAAAAAGACACAAAATTTTTGAAGAGCGAATAGCTATGTATGAATCTTCAAATAATAATGAAAAGGGATCTATAGAATCTTACGATTGGGGAGAAGATTTAGGAAAGGAAATTATAGAATAATGTATTTACCGAAACAAGGCGATATTTGTTACATGAATTTTTCTACAGGTAAAGGTCACGAACAAAATGGCATAAGATCTGCGATAATTATTAGCAAAGACAATTATAATAAATTTACGCAAATGGTAGTTTTATGTCCAATTACTACTAATATTAAAAAATTTCCTACGCATTATGAACTTTTAAAAACGAAAAAGGTACATGGTGCAGTTCTTTGCGAGCATATTAGAAGCATAGATTTTAAAGCTCGTAAATTAACATTTGTTGAAAAAATAAGCAAGGATGAACTTGTTGAAATTTTAGATATTATTAATGGAATGATAGAATTAAATTAGTGATTTTAGATGCAACTTTAAAAATATAATTTCTATATAACGGTTATTTATTGCCGTTATTTTTTTGCTATTATTTTTACAATGTTAATGACATAGTAAATATGCTATAATTGAATTATATTATAGGAGGAATGATGAAAAAACTAAAACCTTGGCAAATAGTACTTATCATCATTGGAGTATTTCTTTTATATAATCTTATTGACTTAGGGCAAGCAGTTATATTTAATAATACGCCCTTAATAAGTTATAAAACAGAAGATACTAATAAAAATGGCAAAATAAAGTATGGCTTATTTTTTAATACCTATGTGTATTGTAATAATGAAAAAATGGTAATGTATTCATCAAAGGGTCATTTAAGGTCATATAGCATTAAGGGCTGTGAAAAAGATGAAGCGGCAAATGGGTTGGTTAAAACGTATCTATCATCTTTATCTGAAAAAGAAAATTATACTACCACGGATGATTATGATTTTGTTACAGAAACTTTAACAGGTTCTGTTATAGCAATTGAAGATTTATATGAAATGGGTAATTTAACAAATGAAGAAGCTGAGGTAGCAATAAGTGTAATTGAAAAGATATCAAACTGCAAAATTGAGGAAGAATATGGCAAGAAGTGGTCAGACTATGATGAATTCTTTGGCCTTTGGAAAGATAGCAAATGCCGGGAAAAATATATAGATAAATATACGATAAAATAGGATTGTTTTTATGGATTTATTGAAAGAGCAAATTTCGTTTTATTTGCAAAAATAGCAATGAAGCTTGATTTGCTCTTTTTTAATTTTTAGTAATTTTATTATAATTTTAATAGAAGAAGAGCTTCTTCTTAAAAATGAAAGGAGGATAATAATGAAATACTTAAAATATTCTGCTATGGCTACAATATTAACAGGTAGTTTATTATTCATGGGGAATCAAGCTTATGCTAAAAATTTAACGTCTAAAGAAGAGACTACAAATAAAATTAATAGGACCTTAGTTACACGTGGTTTGAATCAAGTTTTGATTAATAAATATGGTGAAAAAATAACGGGTAATGAAGTATATGATCATGGTGCTCCAGATAGAGATGTTTTGGAAGAAGAAATGATACCAGGTGTTACATACTATCGATATGTCTATGATGATGCTTTAACAGAAGAAGAAAATCAGGAACAATTTCTTAGATTAGAAGAACAAGCTCATGAAGAATATTTAAAAAGACTA
>CANRMZ010000047.1 GCA_947631885.1 uncultured Bacilli bacterium | reverse complement strand
TTTTACAAAAATTATAAATTTGTTTTCAAAAGAAAACCCTACATTTTTTCAAATGTGGGGTTTGTCTACACTCTGAAACTATCTAGAAAAACTAGATAGTTTTTTTGTGAGATAATTGATTTTGAAAATTGCTAATGATATCATAAAATTATGAAGTTAAGTAAAGAGTACATAAAAAACATGAAAATAATGAGGATTTTTTCTACGATAATGCCAATAATTGGAATCATTTCAATTGGCATATTTCTGAGTTTTTTACGTCATTATTTAAAATATTTACTTAACATAGAAACTTTAGCTAAACATAATTTATTGTTTTATTTTTTAGGTTTAATATCATTCATTATTTGCATTTCTTTTTTCCTTTATGAATATAGAGTAGCTAAAAAGAAAAAAGAATATAAAAGCCCATATATTCTAGATTTAAATAATAATATTTCTTATGAAACACTAATTGAAACTTTAAAAAAAGAAAACTGCTTGTATAAAGCTGAGCTTGATAATTCCTCGATGTATATTGTTTCACCGAATAAAGGCGACCACTTTAAATATTATATCTTTAAAATGGATAAATATAGCAAAGTAGGATTCAAAAAGAATTTTGACGAAGTAAATAATATATACAAAAAAGAATTTAAGAAAAAGGATATGAATCGTAGTTATAAGAAAAAGATTCGTTTAATTTTTATATTCGTTGATAACTGGAATAAAGTAACGGATAATCTAGTTAATCGTTATCAATATGATTTAAAAAAGATGGAAAGCTCAATGACATATATTGTGTATAAAAAGCAAATATATTTAAGTCCAATATTTTGTGACTTTAAAACAGATAGAGCTTATCGATTTATCAATAAAGAAGCGAAGAGACTACTTGATGAAGTTAAGTAATTTATAAAAAAAGATAATAAAAACTATTACTTTAATACTAAAGAACTAATAGGCTATGAAATAGAAAGTATAATGTAAATGTAAAATAAATCTCTTGAAGATATAATGTAAATTATTTAATATTAGAATAGAGACACTTTTTAATTTACATTAGGGAGGTATATTTATGGTATATACAAAGAAAACGGCACTTGCAATGCAAATAGCATACAGAGCCCATGCTGGTCAAGTTGATCCAGGTAATGTGCCCTATATTTTTCATCCTATGCATGTAGCAGAACAAATGGCAACGGAAAGAGAATGTATAGTAGCTTTACTTCATGATGTGGTTGAGGATACAAGCGTTACCATAGAATTTTTAGCTCATTATTTTGATGAAGAAGTAATTGAAGCTTTAAAACTTTTAACTCATGATAAAAAGGATAAGTACTTTGATTATATTAAGAAAATAAAACCTAATCCTATAGCTAGAAAGGTAAAACTTGCAGATTTAAAACATAATAGTATTACTTCAAGACTTAATAAAGTAACTTTTAAAGATGTAGCAAGACTAATTAAATATCGTCGAGCCATTAATTATTTAAGTAGTAAGTAGGAGTATTATGGAATATTTTGATGTTTTAAATGAAAAAGGTTCTTTTACTGGAGAAGTAAAAAGTAGAGAAGAATGTCATAGCAAAGGACTATGGCATAGAGCTGTAGTGCTTTTTGTCTTAAGCACTGATAATAGCAAAATACTACTTCAACAAAGAAGCAACAATAAAAAACTTTGGCCGGGTCTTTGGGATATAACGTCTGGTGGTCATGTTCTAAAAGGAGAACTTGGCTGGGAAGCCGTACTAAGGGAGACTAAAGAGGAAATTGGTATTGATATAAGCAAAAATGAAATAGAGTTTATTGGTTCTACCATATCTGAAAATATAAAAGATGATATTATAAATCGTCATTTTAATGAGTATTATATCGCTCATAAAGATATTGATATAAAAGATATAACTTTAGATAAAGAAGAAGTTCAAGATATTAAATGGTTTACTAAAGAAGAAATTCATAAACTTATTAATGATAATTACAATAGTCTTACGGAAAAAGTAGATTGCTGGCAATATTTGTTGAAATATTTCGATATTATGGATAAAAGAAGTAATTCCTAAATAAATGTGGTAAAATATAGGCAAGAAAGCAGGTCTAAATGAAAAATAAAATTATATCTATTATAGTTGAAGTAATAGTACTATTCTTACTTTGGTATATTATGCTACCACCATTAAATCTAAGTGCACCAGAGTTTTGGTCATTCCTTTTATTTGTGGTATTCTTTACCGCTGTGATTTTCTTGCCATCAGCATTTCTTGAATTATTTAAAAAGCAAAAAATTAATAGAATGCCTAAGATTGTAATCTGGGTTTTTGAAGCTGTCGCAGGCTTTGCCATTTTATTAGTTATCGTAAATGTAATTTGTTCACCTTTATTTAGTTCATCAAAATACGCTAACCGTATTAGTGTCGATGAAACTAGAGAATTTACTGAAGATGTAGCTCCTGTTGATTTTACTAAAATACCTCTTTTGGATAAAACAAGTAGTCAAAAACTTGGTGATCGTAAGATGGGGCAAGCTACAGAATGGGTTAGTCAATACTATGTAAGTGATTTATATACGCAAATTAATTATAATGATTCAATTATTAGAGTAACACCAATTGAATATGCTGATATAATTAAGTATTTTACTAACCGTAGTTCAGGTATTAAAGGTTACATAACTGTTAACTCAGTAACAGGAGAAGCAAGTTTAGTTAAACTAGATAAAGGTATGAAATATATGCCTAGTGCTTACTTCTTTGAAAATTTATATCGTAAACTTCGTGTTAAATATCCTACTGCTATCTTTGATGAAGCTAATTTTGAAATAGATAATGAAGGTAATCCATATTGGATAATACCTACGGTTAAATATAGTGGTATAGGTCTTAGAAAAGAAATAAAAGATGTTATTATTTTAAATCCTATTACGGGAGAATCTAAAAAATATGCTGTAGAAGATGTACCTACTTGGGTAGATCATGTATATTCAGCTTCTTTGATTGAGGAAGAGCTTAATGACTGGGGAAGTTATAAAGAAGGTTTCTGGAACTCTATTTTTGGTCAAAAGAATGTTGTTAATACTACGGAAGGATATAATTATTTAGTATTAAATGATGATGTTTATTTATATACGGGTATAACTTCCGTATCTACTGATGAAAGTAATTTAGGCTTTGTTCTTGTTAATATGCGTACTAAAGAAACACATTATTATAGTGCTCCCGGAGCAGAAGAGTTTAGTGCTATGGCTTCAGCCGAAGGCTTAGTTCAAGAAAAAGGCTATGAAGCATCATTCCCACTTCTTATTAATTTAAACAATAAACCAACATATTTATTAAGCTTAAAAGATGATGCTGGTCTTGTTAAGATGTATGCTTTTGTTGATGTTGCTGACTACCAAAAAGTTGTGGTTAATGATTCATCTTTAGGTATTGAAGCTGCTGCGAAAAAGTATTTAAGTGAAGTTAAGTTCGATACAACTAATTCTGAAATACTTGAAAAGAATATAACAATTAAATCTGTTAGAAATGCAATTATGGATGGTAATACTTATTACTATATTGAAGATACTGAAGGTATGTTATTTATAGCCTCTATTAAGGTAGATAGTTTATTATTACCATTTATTAAAACAGGAGATACTTATAAAATAAGTTATCAAGAAGATGCTGTTAATAATATTGTATCAATTGGAGAAGTAGAATAATGGATACAAAAGATATTAAAAATGCTCTAGAGCAAATGCAAGATAAAATGACCATATTAGGGAGGTCACTTTGACACTGATAAATTAACTAGAGAATTAAAAGAGTTAAAAGAGCAAACCCTAGCTCCAGGGTTTTATGATGATGTAAAAACATCTACGGGAATTAATATTAAAATAAGTAATATTCAAAAAGAACTTGAGGATTATAATAATCTTTTAGAAAAGATTAATGCTTCTTTAGAGCTTATTGAACTTGTTGAGCCAAGCGAAATTGCTGAACTTGAAAAAGCTATTGATGAGCTTGAACTTAATACTTACTTAAGTGGTGAGTATGATGATTTAAATTGCTTTCTAGAAATTCATTCTGGTGCGGGCGGAACAGAAGCTTGTGACTGGTGCCAAATGCTTGCAAGAATGTATGAAAGATTTTTTGAAAAGCATAATTATAAGTATGAAGTTATAGATTCACAAGAAGGTGAAGAAGCTGGCTATAAATCAATTTTTATGAAAGTAACGGGGCCTCATGCTTTTGGTTATCTTAAAAGAGAGGGTGGAGTACACCGTTTAGTTAGAATATCACCTTTTGATTCTAATAAAAGAAGGCATACTTCTTTTGCATCTGTTAATGTTACACCTGAATTTGCTAAAGATTGTAATATAGAAATAAATGAAAAAGACTTAAAGATTGATGTCTTTCACTCTTCCGGAGCGGGAGGTCAATCCGTTAATACATCAAATTCAGCGGTTAGAATTACCCATTTACCTACGAAAATAGTAGTTAGTGTTCAAAACGAAAGAAGTCAATTAAAAAATAAAGAAATTGCTATGAATATCTTAAAAAGTAAGTTATATGCTATGAAGCTTGCCGAACAAGAAGAAAAGGCTGACGAATTTAAACTAAATGATAGTATTAACTTTGGTAGCCAAATAAGAAGCTATATCTTAGAGCCATATAAACTTGTTAAAGATAATAGATCTAATTTTGAAAGCAATGAACCTGATAAAATCTTAGATGGAGAGATTTTACCACTTCTTGAATATAATTTAAAAAATATTAAGTAATATCTTGATTTAATATGTTTGCATAAGTATAATACAAGTGTTTAACGAAGGGGATACAATTGAAAAAAGTTATAGATACACTTAATAAATATTTATCCACAGGTGATGTAGTAATTGCTTGTATATCCGGAGGCCCTGATTCAATGTGTCTTCTTTCTTTGCTTGAGAAAATAAAAGACCTTAATATAATACTTGCTCATGTTAATCATAAAGTTAGAAAAGAAAGCGATGATGAGGAAAAGTATTTAAGAAAATATGCCAAAGATCATAATATGACTTTTGAACTTTTAACTATAACTGATTACTCTAGTGATAACTTTGAAGCAGAAGCTCGAAAGAAAAGATATATTTTCTTTAATGAACTATTAAATAAATATAAAGCTAAATACATTATTACAGCCCATCATGGTGATGATTTAGTAGAAACTATTTTAATGCGTTTATCACGAGGTAGCTCTTTAAGCGGTTATGCAGGAATAGTATATGAAGATGGTAAATATTTAAGGCCCTTATTACTTACTACTAAAGATGAAATAATAAAATATAATAAAGATAATAATATAACTTATTTTAATGATTATACTAATGATGAAGATGATCATACTAGAAATAGATATCGTCATAAAATACTTCCTCTTTTAAAAAAAGAGAATCCTAAGCTTCACGAAAAGTATTTTGAATTTTCTAAAGAACTAAATGAGTGTGATAAATATCTTAAAAGATATATTGAGAGTTTAAATGTTATAAAAGATAATTATATTGATATTAAAAGATTCTTAGAACTTGATGAATTTATTCAAAGAAAAATTATTGAAGATTATATTGGGAATATTCAAAAAACAAGACAGTTTGAAGTATCTAAAAAAACTGTGGAAGATATCTTAAAGGTAATTAAGAATAATAAAAGTAATATTAAGTATTCCTTAAAAGATAATTTGATAGCTAAAAAGGCTTATAATAAGTTTGAAATTATAGTAAATACTTTAAAAGAAGATTATGAAGAGGTTTTTTCACATAGTTTTCAAAATAATATGTTTAAAATAAAGGAAGTTTCTAAGGAAGAGAAGAATGATAATTATGTTATAAGACTTAATAGCAAAGAAATAATGCTTCCTCTTATAATAAGAAACAAAAGAGAAAAAGATGTTATAGATGTTAAAAACTTAGGGCATAAAAAAGTGAAAGATATCTTTATTGATTGTAAGATTGATATTGATGAGCGAAGCTCTTGGCCTATAGTGACTGACAGCAACGGAATAATATTATGGATTCCCGGCATTAAAAAAAGTAAATTTGTTAAAGACAAAAATGAAAAGTATGATATAATACTTTCTAGCGAAAGGAAAAGTGGCAATGAATAACGTCAAAAAGAATAATAAATTTAGAAGTTTTGCTCCTTATTTAGTCCTTCTTATAATAATTGGAGCAATTTTATTAGTAGCTAATTTTCAAGGTGATTCTGTTCATGAAATAAAAACAGGTACCCTTATTAAATATATTGAACAAGGAAAGGTAACAGAAATTGAGATTACTCCTAAGAGTGATGAATCTGTTTACTATGTTGAAGGTAAGTTAAAAGGCTATGATGAAGATGAAATCTTTGAGACTATCGTATCAACTCCTGAAATGGAATCTTTAACGGGTTTAATTAAAGAATATGAAATTGAAAAATATAGTACTAATAAAGACCCCGGTTCAGGATGGGTTATTCCATTCTTACTTAACTATTTGCCTATTTTCATAGTTATTATCGTAGGATATTTCTTATTTGCTAAATTATCTGCCTCAAATAGAGGATCTATGGACTTTGGCCGTAGTAAAGCAAGACTTAGTGATGATAAAGATAAAAAGACTTTTGCCGATGTAGCAGGTTTAAAAGAAGAAAAAGAAGAAGTTGCTGAATTAATAGACTTCTTAAAAAATCCTAAAAAGTTTACTAGATTAGGAGCAAGAATACCAAAAGGCGTTTTACTAGTAGGTCCTCCGGGAACTGGTAAAACTTTACTTGCAAAAGCCATTGCTGGGGAAGCTAATGTACCGTTTTATTATATAAGTGGTTCTGATTTCGTTGAACTGTTCGTAGGTGTTGGAGCATCTCGTGTTCGTGATATGTTCAAAGAAGCTAAAAGAACTGCACCATGTTTAATATTTATTGATGAAATAGATGCTGTAGGTCGTCAAAGAGGAACTGGTCTTGGTGGTGGACATGATGAAAGAGAACAAACTTTAAACCAATTACTTACCGAAATGGATGGCTTTGGTGCTAATGAAGGTATTATTATAATTGCTGCAACTAATAGACCTGATGTTCTTGATAAAGCCTTACTTCGTCCAGGACGTTTTGATAGACAAGTAACAGTTAATTTACCAGATGCTAATGAAAGAGAAGCAATTCTTAAAGTACATGCTAAGAATAAGATATTTAATGATGATGTTAATCTTAAAAACTTGGCATCTAGAACGCCAGGATTCTCTGGAGCTGATCTTGAAAACTTACTTAATGAAGCGGCTTTACTTGCAGTAAGGCGTGACCGCGACAATATTTCAATGGATGAAATAGACGAAGCAACTGATAGAGTTATTTTAGGACCTGCTAAGACAACAAGAAAGATAACTGATAAAGAAAAGAAACTCGTTAGCTTACATGAAGCAGGACATGCTGTTATTGGTTTAAAACTTGAAGATGCTGAAGTTGTTCATAAAATAACAATTATTCCACGTGGCTTTGCGGGCGGTTATACAATGATGCTTCCTAAGGAAGATAAGATATCTGTTAGAACTAAATCCGAGATGCTTGCCCAAATAACTGGACTTTTAGGAGGACGTGTTAGTGAAGAACACTTCTTACATGAGATGTCTACGGGAGCATCTGATGACTTTAAGAAAGCTACTAGACTTGCTCGTAGTATGGTTACCGAATATGGTATGTCTGATCTTGGTCCAATGCAATATGAAGAAAAAGATCAAGATGTATTCTTAGGAAGAGATTATACTAAATCAAGAAATATATCTGATCAAGTAGCTCTAGAAATTGATAGAGAAACACGTAAGATAATCGAAGAATGTTATGAAAAAGCCCAAAAATTAATTATTGATAATGAAGCTTTAGTAGTACTTTTAAGCGATGCTTTAATGAAATATGAAACATTAACTAAAGAACAAATTGACTCTTTGGTAGAAAATGGTACAATAGAAGCAATTGATACATTGGAACCAGAAGAGAAAAGTGCTTCTGAAAACGAAGTAGAAGACAAAGAAGAAAAGAAAGAAAATAAGAAGAGAAAAGGAGATGAAGAATAATGAAAGATGTATTAGAAGTTATTTTATTAGTAGTTTCTGTATTACTAATAGTTATTGTATTACTTCAAAGCAACAAAGCTAGTGATGCTTCCAATATTATTACCGGTGGAAATGAAGCCTTATTTAAAAATATGAAGGAAAGAGGCCTAGAATTATTCATCTCAAGACTTACTTTATTTTTAGGGATTCTATTCTTTGGTATATCATTTGTAATATTCTTAATGAGTAATATGAACTAATTGTACAGAAGCGACATTAAGTCGCTTCAGACTGTTGACAAAGTAAAAATTTGAAGACAGTCTTTTTATTTTTGAAAAAAAGTATTATAATTAAATTGCGAG
>CANRMZ010000046.1 GCA_947631885.1 uncultured Bacilli bacterium | reverse complement strand
TAATAATAAAAGCAATGATACTGAACTAGGTTCTAAAATGGCAATAATGGTTCAAAATCAAAACAATAATACTCAGTATGATAAATGGGAAAATGAAACCTGGCCAGATGAAAATCAGTACCAACTTAATACAGCCAAAAGTAGTTGTAATAATACCGAAAATGTAGGGGAGGTTTTATCATATAGCAATAATAATATGATTTTAACTACAAATCAAAATTATAGATGTAACTTATATTTTGATAAGAAAAATCAAGATCCTCTAATAATTGAATCAATTGATGTTTCTCAAAATCCTGGTATATTTACATTAACTCCAAAAGTAACAGGAGGGAAAGGCAGTTATATTTTTGAATTTTTAGTTGAGCATGGTTCCTCTGAAGCTGGACCTTTTACTAAAATTACTAATTATAGTTTAGAAAATAAAGATAATTCTTTCACTTTTAATGTAAATAGCAATGGATGTGGTTGGTATAAATTTACTGTTACTGTAAAAGATAATGAAAATTCTCAAGCGAAAAAAGAAATTATACAATGGTTAACTGGCTACTATAGTGGTGGAGGCGGTATTCCGGCTAAATGTTTTTATTACTAAGTAGCTAAACGCAATTATTGATAAGTAAGAATATGCATTGATCAATATATGATTTTAATAATTAAATTAATAAATAAAAGTGAACTTAAAGAATTCCAAGATAAAAAAGTGAATTCTTTTTTTAATAATTATTTATTGAGTTATTAGAAAATATACGATATAATTTTTAGAGAATAGGGTGTAAGTGTGAAAATTAAGTTAATTGGCAAAAAAAAGATAGTTAGCTTAACTTTACCTCAAAGAGTTTATGGTAATTACTGGATAACAAATGAGAATAATGAAAACCTTATAAATGTTGAGGCAGTAGATGGCAACTGGATGATGAAAAGCAACGATGAAATAAAAATAGTTGAAGATAACTCGGTAATTGAATCTACTCCTATAGAAGAAAATCACTTCTATCATTTTTTAGATGAAGAAAATAATGAAAAATATCGAGTATTTGTTGGTGCTACATATGATAGTAAAATGCTAGCTCTTGAGTTTGCTGAACAAAGTGCCTTATCCTTTACAATTGGTAATTCTACTTCTGATGAAGGAGGGAGAGCCAATTATATATCTTATGAAAACCCTAATATTCACTATAATCAAATCTTAATTGAAAGAGATAATGCCATATATCACCTAAGAAACATGAGCCCTGACGTTAATGTTTACGTTAATAATTATTTAGTGGAAGATACTTATTTAAAATATGGTGATGTTGTATTTTGCGAAGGCTTATCATTTTCTTTTGTAGGTAATATTTTGCTTTTAGGTACTGTGGAAACAAAAGTAAAATATGTTACAAATAAATTTAATACACATAAAAGTCAAAAACTTGATTATAGTCAAGTTGATAAGTTTGCCGATCAAAATATTGAGATGTATCAAAAAAATGATTATTTTGTAAGGCCTCCGAGATTTAACGAAATAATAGAACCATATGATCTTCAAATAGATACACCACCTTCAGCACCAAGTGATGAAACAACGCCAATGATTCTTACTTTAGGTCCAATGCTTATCATGGGAATGAGTGCTTCTGTTTCTGGTGCTACGGCTTTAATTAAAGTTATCATGGGAGAAGAGTCTTTTAAGGATAATTTTACTTCCATTTTAACGGCTTTTTGTATGATTACAGCCATGCTTGTTTTCCCTACGATTAACAAGATGTACCAAAAACGTAAAAAAGAAAAAAAGGAAGCTTTAAGACAACAAAAATATCGTGAATATATTAAACAAAAGGCAATTGAACTTCGTAATGAATGTACAAGACAAAAAAGAATTTTAATTGAAAATAATATTTCTTTAAAAGATGTGGGAGATATTATTTTATATAAAAAAAGAAATCTTTGGGAAAGAAAAATCATTCATCCTGATTTTCTTGAATTAAGACTTGGAATAGGT
Organism: uncultured Bacilli bacterium; assembly: GCA_947631885.1. GTDB lineage: Bacteria > Bacillota_I > Bacilli_A > RF39 > UBA660 > UBA6448. Next base: position 6,430 of record CANRMZ010000046.1, on the reverse strand, counting down.
AATGTAGCTCCTAAAATAAATGTTCAATTTAAAAAAGAGCAATTTGAGTTACAAGAAGATAATTTGGAAATTGAAGCAAGAAAAGTTATTAATGCTAATAGTGTAATTGAAGATGTTCCTGTAACATTATCTTTTAAAGAAAAATATATAAGTGCTTTAATAGGTAAATATAATTTATTACGTCGTTATATGGATGGTCTTATATTACAAATGATGGCTTACCATTCTTATGATGAACTTAAAATAGTTATATTAACTAATGAAAGTAATAAACCTAGTTGGGATAAGTTTAAAAATATTCCTTATATTTGGAACAGTGATAAAACTATGCGATACTATGGTGTAGGTAAAGATGAGATATCAAGAATATCTACAGAACTACAAAACCTATATCAAGAAAGAGTTAATTCTGAAACCGAAAGTGAAAATAAGGAAGTTACTTATGCTACTCATTATATGATTATGACTGATGATGTAGGACTAGCATCAAAAGCTGGCATTGTAAGAGATATCTTAAAAGATAAAAAGTCTAGAGGATTTTCGTTATTATTTTTAACAGATACTTTAAACTCTTTACCTAGTGAATGTTCATCATTTATAAGTATTGATACAAATATTGGTGGTATTTTTGAAAATGAACTAGTTAATAAAAAACAAGAATTTATCCCTGATTTTACCGCGACTACTATAGATTCTTATATTTACATGGCTAGTAATATTCCTATTGAAACAATGTCAGCTTCCTATGAACTGCCAAGTGTTTATACTTTCTTAGAGATGTACGATGCTGGTAATGTTGAACAATTAAATGCCTATAACCGTTGGCAAAAAAATGATCCAACAACATCACTTGCATGTCCTGTTGGTGTAGATGAAAATGGCGAATTATTTAAACTAGACTTACATGAAAAAGTTCATGGCCCTCATGGACTAATTGCTGGTATGACTGGTTCAGGTAAATCAGAGTTTATTATAACTTACATTCTATCGATGGCTGTTAACTATGATCCTAATGAAGTTCAATTTGTCTTAATTGATTATAAAGGTGGTGGACTTGCCGGAGCTTTTGAAAATAAAGAAACTGGTGATAAACTTCCTCATTTAGCAGGTACAATTACCAACCTTGATATCAACGAAATTAATAGATCTTTATCTTCTTTACAAAGTGAACTTAAAAGAAGACAAAGAGTCTTTAATGAAGCAAGAGATGCTTGTAATGAAAGTACAATAGACATATATAAATACCAAAAACTATATCGTGAAGGCAAAGTTAAAGAACCAGTAGCTCACTTATTTATTATTTCCGATGAATTTGCCGAACTTAAAAGCCAACAACCTGAGTTTATGGATGAATTAATATCTGCAGCTCGTATAGGTCGTTCTCTAGGTGTTCACTTAATTCTGGCTACGCAAAAGCCTTCAGGCGTTGTTGATAACCAAATTTGGTCCAATGCTAAATTTAGAGTATGTCTAAAGGTTCAAGACAAATCGGATAGTAACGATATGATTAGAGTACCTGATGCTGCTTATATTAAAGAAACTGGACGTTTCTTCTTACAAGTAGGTTTTAATGAATTCTTTGCCCTAGGTCAATCTGCTTGGGCTGGAGCTCCTTATTATCCCGCGGAAAAACGGAAGAAGATGATAGACTCTTCAGTCGCATTTGTCAACGATATTGGTGAAAGAACTAAATCTATCGATAACGATAAACAAAATTTAAGGGGTATTCATCAAGGAGAAGAAATAACCAATATTTTAAGATATCTACAAAATTTAGGTAAAGCAGAAAATATTGAAGTTAAACAGTTATGGCTTGATTCTATTCCTGCGGAAATCTATGTTGATGATCTAAAATATAAATATCATTATGAAAAGAAACCTTATTTATTAGAGATTCCTATTGGTGAGTATGATGCTCCTAAAGAACAAAGACAAGGGCTTCTTACTATCCCTTTAACAACCGAAGGAAACCTTCTTATATATGGAGCTGTAGGAAGCGGTAAAGAAAACTTAGTATCTACCATCATATTTTCATTAATTACTACTTATTCAGCTTCTGAAGTATATATTTATGTTCTTGATTTTGGCACTGAAGCTTTAAAAGTATATGAAAATGCTCCTCAAGTAGGTAATGTTGTTTCTTCTAGTGAAAAAGATAAGATTAAAACTCTTATCGATATGCTTAAAAATGAGATTAATATTAGAAAGAATGCTTTTGCGACATACAATGGTAGTTTCATTTTCTACAATCAAAGAGCAGAAAAGAAGGTCCCTAATATTGTTGTTATTATCAACGGCTTTGAATCATTTAATGAAAATTATTCTGAGTTTGCGGATGACTTAATATTGCTCACTAGAGAAGGGCCTAAATATGGCATTATGTTTATAACAACTGTAAGCTCAACAAATAATATTAGAATTAAAGTATCACAAAACTTTAATTTAAAATTAACTTTACAAATGAATGATGAATTTGATTATCGTCAAATCATTGGAAAATCAGATGTTTTACCATCAAAGATAATGGGAAGAGGCCTTGTAAAACTTGATGATGTATATGAATTCCAAGCTGCTTATCCTACAAGTCCTGATAGTATTAATGATTATGTTGAAAATTTAATATCTGTTATATCTGCTAATTCTAAAGTTAAGGCAGTGCCAATACCTACAATTCCTGAGACAGTCACATGGGCTGATGTATCATCTGAATTTGATGGCCTTAATTCAGTTCCAATCGGTATTGCGAAAGATAATTTAAATATCTTAAGTATTGATTTAAAAAATCTATTATCTCTTGTTGTAAGTGCTTCTAAAATTGAGATTACTAAAGACTTTGTCGAGAATTATATAATGGAACTTTGCAAGAGTAAAAATACGGCGGTATATGTAATTGATGCCGAAAGGCTTATCACGAAAGCTATACCAAAAGCAAAAGTATATACTACAGCCTTTAGTAAAGTGTTTGAAAGTTTAAAGAGTATAGTTGATAAACTAAATGATATATATGTATCTAATGATTATAATCCTGATAGTTTAAACAGTTATGGTGATATGGTTTTTGTCATAACAGGTATGAATAAAATTAAAACAATTTTGGCTGAAAATTTTGACTCTTTAGTAGCACAAACCATCCAAACATCTAAGAAGCTGTCAAAAATATGTTATGTTCTAGTTGACGGGTTTGACAACCTTAAGAAATTAGAGTATGATAGTTGGTATAAGGATATTGTAAATAGTACGAGGGGTATTTGGATTGGTAACGGACTAGCCGAACAAAGTATATTCAGGTTAAATGTAACTACTAAGGCTATTTCCGGCAATATTCCAAGTAACTTCGGATATAACATTGTCTCAGGCATCCCAACCTTATTCAAGTACGTCGAGGATGCTAGTGATGACACTGATGTATTGTGGGAGGAAAAGTGAAAAACAAAGTTAATGTTGAAGTAATAGTTCCTGCCCTTGAAGAACAATATAATGTGTTTATCCCAGTAAACAAGAAAACTATTGAAATCATATTCTTATTAAACAAAGCAATTAATGATATATCTTCGGGGTGCTTTCCTTTAAATGAAGAATTAGCATTAGTTGATGGTTTTAATGGATCTGTTTATGACGTCGACAAAACGGTAAAGGAAAACAAAATACTAAATGGATCAAGATTAATTTTAATGTAAGGGAGGTGAAATGAATGTCTGTATCAGAATTTAACATGTCTACTGATAAGGTTTCTGAATTAGGTGGAACAGTTGGCGATTTAGCTACTAAATACATCAACAAAATTGATGAACTTACATCTTTAGTTAATGGTCTAACTGATGTATGGGGTGGACCTACATATGATGCTTTTAAAGCAGCTTACGATGCTAAATTAGGCGCTTTAGAAGAACTTAATACAGTTTTAAGAGATATGTCTAATCAAATCAATGCTACTGCTGAAGAAGGAGAAGCAATGATTTCCGATATCGAAGGTAAAATGGAATAATAACTTAAAAATAATATAAAAAAGGAGGGTATAATATGGCAACGACATTAAGATTAGATTATGATGCGGCTTCTGCTCAAGCAGTAGCTATTGAGAAACTTGCTACTGAAATAGATACTATTTTAAACAATTTAGTTGAAGAAATGGATAGCAATTTAAATAATTCAAATGTATGGCAAGGTGCTTCAGCAACTAAATTTAAATCTACTTGGGATGATTGTTCAGCATCATTTAATGATTTCGTAAATCATGTTAAAACAATTCAATCAAAGGTTGAAGTAGCGGCTAAAGAAACTTCTACATTTGATCAACAACAATAATAATTATGAAATATATTGCATACGTGATATGCAATATATTATAAATCGGGAAAATTTATTTTCCCTATTTATAATATATTAGGGAATATATAGAAAAGAGGAATTATATGGCTCACTCAAATTTTAAAACAAATTCAAGTGATACGGCAATTGAGAGTTATCAAACTACTCAATACAAAGTTAGATTACAAAGGCAAGTTTATACTGCTAGTGACGCAAGTGTTGACCATTCTGCAGTTAACACTGGCATTAATACTACAAAAAATAAGTTAAACAATATCATTAATGCCTGCAGTAACGCAAAGGCTAAATGTGGTACTAGTTCTTTATCAATTATTAGGAGTGGCAGTTCAACTGAGACTAATGAATTTCCTGCTTTGCTAGATGAGTTATCAAGTGATGCTTCATCCTTAATGACAAAATTGGAAACTATGAAGACTTCAATTAATGAGATTATTACACAAGCTTCTGGTCTTGACAATTCAGAGCTTAATAAATGGTTGAACTCTCCTGATAATCCAAAAAACAAACCAAAGGAAACACCTCAACCAACATCTCAACAAGGATATTACTATACTCAATATTAATGAGAGAAAGGAATACACGATATGGCAGATTTTCAAACTCGTTATGTAATGGCTGACCTGAATTCGGCCAAAGGATATTTTGATCAAATATATGATGCAAGTACCAACACCGGCAATGCAGCTTTAGTTAAACAATCCTATGATGAATTCGTTGCTAATATAAGCAATAAACGTATAAGCCGTTATGAGTCACCAAATAGGTTGACTGTATCCTCTTGGGCGAATATTGAAGGAACAATCTATGATGACATAAATGCTCTTGTTGCCAAAGCAAAAGCTTTATGTGAATTATATAATGATACTTATTCCCAAATTGTTGCTGGAGCTTCTGATGATGTAGCCTTAGCTGATTCTAACTTGGCTATGATGCAAGGTAATATAACATTAACTGTTCCTGATGAATATAGCGTTGAAAATAAAGATGATGATGGAGGCTTATTTGACTGGCTACTGGGAGCTTTAAAATCGTTAGTAGATTTAATAAGCTCAGCAATTGCCACATTTGTTGATATTTGTGCTTCCCTTCTTTTAGGATTATGTCAATTAGCTGAAGGTATAGTTGATGCTGTTGCAATGCTTATTGGTAGTGTAGCGTGTGTAGTTGGAGCTACACATCTTGCTCAACAAATGCAAGCGTTTGTCGCAAAAGATTGGACAAATGATGTTATCGGGGCTGCAATTTATTCTTTTGGAGGCAATTGGTTAGCAGAAAATAGTATTTTAAATGATCAAATAAGAGGATTCTTACAAGAAACCGGCCGTTGGATTGGTGTAGCTGCTTTATCTTGCGTTCTTCCTGGAAGTGGTGCTGTAATTGGTGCCGTTCTAGGCGGCGTTTCTGGTTTTGGAATAGGTGCTGAAGGTGCTTTCCAAGCCGGAGCGGGTTATGGACAAGCATTTGCATTTGCTACTGTTAGAGGTGTAATTGATGCATTTATAGGTAAAAATATAGGAGCTCAATTCAATGGTGGAATGTCTTGGCATGAATATGTTGAAGGAGTCAAATCAAATGGCTTTTTCAATACAACTAAATCCGCTTTTAGTCAAGGGTGGCATGATTTAGGGGGAATTGTCTTCCCAGCTTCACCATCACCACTTCTTAATTCGGGTGGACTTTTTGGATCTGCTGGAGCCGCATTTACTAATGCAGCAACAACAATTTTGTGGCCTGCAGTCTTAGGCGGCGCGGGAGATACTTTGATAGATATATTAGCCGGAGTACCTAATGATGTTATCTTTGAAGGTGGAGAGAGAAGACCTTTAAGCTTTGAAACAGAGCTAGATTCTGGAGGTGCAACTCCAGATCCGAATCCAAATCCGGATCCAAATCCAAATCCGGATCCAAATCCAGATCCAGATCCAAATCCAGATCCAAATCCAGATCCAAATCCGGATCCAAATCCAAATCCGGATCCAAATCCAAATCCGGATCCAAATCCAAATCCGGATCCAACTCCGAAACCAAATCCGGATCAAGACCCAGGATACGAAGATCCAAGTAATACCCCTGGTGATGGTGGTAGCCCAGATCAACCAAC
>CANRMZ010000045.1 GCA_947631885.1 uncultured Bacilli bacterium | reverse complement strand
CTTGTTTAATCTTAATAGCATCCTCTAAAAGGATTTGGGCATCAAGATTAATCTCCGGAGGAACAACAACTTTATTTCCTTCTTCATCAACTGTTTCAGTGCCTTCATCTATTTCATCAACTACTACTAAATAAGAATATACTTTAATATCGCCTGTATCACGATTAATATCCACTAAAACATTGGTTTTAGAATCAAAGTTTTTCTTATATGCTGTTGTTAATGCTGCTGTTAAACCTTCATAAATAACATCTTCACTGATATTTTTTTCATCTACAATAAGTTTTACTGCATTAATTAATTCTTTACTATCCATCTTAACCTCTCTCCTTACTTGATATATCTAAAATAAAACTATTATCTAAAGAATTACATTCTTTGTTAACAATCGGGTCAACCTTTTTGGTAGCTTCAACTATCGTATCCAAATCAATGCCTCCGACTTTATCAAGAATAATATCAAGAAAATAATACTTACCTTTCTTATAATAATTAATTGAGTCAACAAAGATTTCATCTTTTTTTAAAGTTTCATTAATTTTTTGCTTTAGATTTTCAAAGTCCATTTAGGCCTCCTTTTTATAAATAAAAGTGGGATTTTTGTCCCACTTAAATTGCTAGTCATATTATAACACTACGATTTTTATTAGTAAAGTCTAATTTTGCCATATTAGCAATGTACATTATCAACAGATATTGTACCGGCAAAAGTTTTATTCATTAAACTTGATTGATCTTTATTGAGATTATAGAATCTAACTGTGAAATCATATTTGTGATAAGAAGCGTTTGTAGTGCTAACGCTTGTAATTGTTTGGCCTTTTTTTAATACTAAAACCTTTTTTGATGTATCTCCATCTTTTGGTGCAAATTCATCAATATTTGTTTCGTTAATTCCTTCGAGAGTTTGAGGACTTTCAGCTTCTTGGTCTACAACGCCAACACTTAAATCGCCCTCGATGGTAAATTCCTTAAATCCGGTGCTCATGCTGCTATCTGATCTAACATAATAATTACTTGGATAATAGCTCTTTCCAGTTTCACTTGCAGTTCCACTAGCGAAATTACTTTCACCGCCTGTCCAAGTATAGATAATATCATAAGTACAAGTTGTTTCTTTGCCATTATCTGAAGCTAATAAAGTAACATTCAATGTCGCGTTATCTCTTAATCCTTTTGCATAGTTTTCATTTGTTGATTGATTTTCATTGCTTACATCAGCTTGTTGCATTTCAAACGCATCTACAGTAAAGTTAATATCTCCATCAGTAGTTGCTACAAAAGTTGCTTGATTATTTGAAGTTGCGACATTAACATTAAGAGTACCATTATTCTTTATTTCAGATGCGAAATATGCAAATGTAGCTCCAATCGCTGCTACAAATAAAGTTACTATAGCTATTACCGCTAAAAGTATTGTGTTTCTCTTTTCCATTAGAATCCTCCTTTAACTAACAAGATACATTTTCTACTGCAATATGAGCTTTAAATGTTTTGCTCATTAGTGAAGATTGGTCTGTTGGCAAATTGTAGAATTTAACAGTAAATTGATATTGAACTGTTGCACTACCATCAGTAGCTAATGTTTCTCCTTGCTTAAGTAATAGTTTTTTACAATCTCCGTTGCTGCCATTAACACAAGCTATTTCATCTAGATTTTTCTCCGTTAAGAAATCACCAGATGTAGGTCTATTTTCTTTAGCGCCACTTACAGATTCACTTCCTGAAATAGTAAATTCTTTAAAGCCAAGAGTATACTTATCACTACTACCATTTTCGGTTCTAACATAATATTTAGAAGGGTAAATATTTTGACCATTTACTTTACTTGAAGCAGCAGTTTGTGCTCCATTAAAATCGGAACTACTGTCGTCCCAAACCCAAACTATATCATACTTGCATTCTGTTACCTTACCTTGATCTGATGCGTTTAAGCTAACATTTAAATTAGCGGTTGACACTAAATTATTAGCAATTTCTCCAACATTTGAAAGTGTATTGTTTCCATCACCAGCATCAGCTTGTTGCATCATATATGAATTTACATTCAGATTTATACCGCCATCGGCCGTAGCAATAAACGATGCTTGTTTATTTGAAGTGCTAACATCAACACCTACATTCCCATTATTTTGAATATTTGAAGCAAAGTAAGCAAAAGTTGCTCCAATAATTGTTACTAACAACGTTGCAATCGCTATTATAGTTAATAAAATTGTATTTTTCTTTTCCATATTTCTTATCCCTCGCATTATACTTAAATTATATAATATAACGAAAATAATGGCAAGATACGATATAATCAAACGACTATTTTAAATTATTTTAATAAGCCATTTTGAACCATTTTTGTTTCACTTATAATTATGAAAGCATTTGGCTTTTCTTTTTTAATGAGATTGGCTAAATTCTTTATATTTTTTTTGCTTGTTTCAATTAAAAGCATTTCTTTTTTTATATTATCTGCTTCTTTCTTTAAAGGAACAATTGATATACCGTAACCTTGCTTTCTGATTTTATTAATTAAATTTTGATCATTTTTTTCAATAATAGCTTGCACCATAACTAAACCATCAACGAAAAGGTTAGAAATAGTTGTACCAATTAACGTACCTGTAGCATAACCTCCGGCATATGACACAGCAATTAAGATAGGATGCTCTAAAGGACCACTTAAAGCTTCTCTTGCCACAATAAACCAAATTAAAACCTCGATAAAGGCAATGACAGAAGCAATTAACTCTTTTCCTTTAACGGTATAAACAGTTCTTAAAGTGCCAAAAGATACGTCTAAAACTCTGGCAAAAAAGATACCTATACATGTAAGTAACATTTCATCACCTATTTAATCATTTTCCTAATTTTTTCCATCGCGGACTTTTCTATTCTTGATACTTGAGCTTGAGAAATATTTAGTTCTTCAGCAATCTCCGATTGTGTTTTTCCTATCACAAAACGATCAAGTAATATATTTCTTTCTCTAGCACTAATCATTTTCAAAGCTTTATGCATTGATATTAGCATATCCTTATCTTTATTCTGCTCTTTAACATCAGCGATTTGGTCCTCTAAATAAATGGTGTCTCCCCCATCATTATAAATTGGTTCGAAGATACTCATGGGTTCTTTTAAAGAATCAAGAGCATATCCTATTTCATATTCAGTAATACCTAAAGCATTTGCAATTTCACTGTTCGATGGATCTTTTCCCATTCTATTCATATAGTCTTCTTTAAATCTAAGAATTTGATAAGCAAGATCTTTGACACTTCGTGATACCCTAACCATTGATCCGTCTCTTAAGAATTTTTTTACTTCTCCCATGATAAGGGGTACACCATAGGTTGATAATTTTAGATTAAAAGATAAATCAAAATTATCAATAGCTTTAATAAGACCGATTACTCCTACTTGAAATAAATCATCCATATTAACACCCTTATGATTAAAATTTCTTAAAACTGATAAAACTAGCTTTAAATTACCATTTATAAGTTTTTCTTTAGCACTTTTATCACCCTCTTGTAAAGCTTTAAACAACGCTACATTTTCTTTATGACTAAGACTTTTTAGTTTACTAGTATTAATACCTGTTATGTCAACTTTGTAATTACTCATTTTCTTCCTTTCAAGTCTTATAATGTCTTAGGTTTGACTTTTTTATTCAAAAAGTATATAATATGCAGCCAATTAAGGTGATAAAAATGATTAAAAGTATTAATGATAATTTAAGAAAAACTTTGTATGACAAAATATTAGCTGATAATAATCTATATAATTATGAACGCTTAACAGATGTTGAAATGTATAAGCTTTTTAGTCTAGATGATAGAATCTTAAAAGCCTTAGACGCTTCTACTAACACACCTTCATTAAAGTATAGTATTTTAGTAGCATTAAAAGTTGCCTATTATATGAGTTGTGATGAAATCTTAGAAATAATAAATCTTATACAATCTATTGATATGTATCAAGAATATAAGATGAAATATATCTATAGCCTATTAAATAAACCTTTGGTTTTGCAAAGTGGTAACTTTTTAGCAAGCGCTAAAGCTATAGCTTCATGTCAAAGTGAATTTGTGGCTCGTAATGTTTTAGGAGTATTAACTTCATCATTTTTAATAGATGCTCAAAGACAATATGAAGCTGCTGAGATAATAAAAAAAGCTAAAGAAAGCCATAATGCTGATTATGCTGCTAAAGTAATTTTAAATATGAATGCTCAAAAGAATGACATCGCCTTTGCAGGTGCTCAAATCATGGTCGAAGCAAATAATATATGTGCTTGTGAAGCAATATATATTATCTTAACTGATTTAAATGTCATCAATAATGTTGATTCCCTAAAAGCTGCAGATACAGTTAAAAGTTTTTCTGTAAAGGGTGCTGAACTTGCCAAGCGGGTATTTTTAAATAGTGAATTAGTAAATAGTCCTTATGCTTTGGATGTAGCAATTTTCTTAAATCAAGATAATCCATATGATATCGAAGGATATGCATATACTATCCTTTCTAATTTTTATTTATATGATTTAGGAATTGCCTTTAATGTCGCAGAATTCGTAAAGCATACCAAATCTAGCCTTATTGCAAGATATATCTGTGATTTAGTAACTACCTTTAGATTTATTCCTAATATTCCATCTCTAGTTATATTAGAAAGTGCTAGATTATTAAGTGAAGCTACTGATGAAAATCAACTAGCTAATAGCTTTAAGCTATTAACAAATACTAGCCTTATTGCCAAAGGTCTTTCAATTATTGGAGCTAATTTCATATCTTCTATCCAAGATTCAAAGCTTCAAAATATGGCTACCACTGTTTTACAAAATGAATATTTCATAAATATAAATGTTGCTTTTGCCTTTGCTAAAATAATAGCAGGTTCCTACACTAACAGTGATATGGAACTTATTACCATAGCTTGTGAAAGTGCTGATGATTTAACGAGAATCATATTAGAATTATGGCAAACATTCTCTGAAAGCCCTGAAGAGTTAAGTGCAATGTTTAACATCTTAAGTAATCTTTTCGGCATTGACTTTACTTGCTTAAATAATGCTTTTAATAGTTATATGTCATTAGAAAACATTGAAATTGTCCAAAAATTTATAGCAAGTGCTCAAAGGAAAGGCTTAAAAAGAGCTTTAAAAAAGACTCCACCTGCTCCTACCGATCAAATTTCAATATTTTAATAAAGCATTAAAAAAGAGCTTTTTATAAATAAAGTTCTTTTTTATTTGTGATCACATAGTTATAGTTTGTATGGAATTAATTACTTTCTTTTCAATACGTGAAATATAAGATTGAGAGATGCCTAATATTTTAGCCACCTCTTTTTGAGTATATTCTCTTGAATTATTAAGACCATATCGAAGTATCATAATTTGTCTATCTCTTTGAGAAAGTTTAGCTATTTCTTTATTTAAGATTTCTTTATTCATATTATGTTCAAATTCTTTAGGTACTACATCATCTTCGGTACCAAGAATATCTTCAAGATGAAGTTCATTACCTTCCGCATCAAAGTTAAGCGATTCTTCTAAAGATACTTCAGCTTTACGATTCTTATTTTTTCTTATAAACATAAGTATTTCATTGGAGATACACCTACTTGCATATGTCGCTAGTTTAATATTTTTAGATAGTTTATAAGTATTAATTCCTTTGATAAGGCCTATAGATCCAATTGAAACTAAATCTTCAATATCATAACCTGTTGATTCATATTTTTTAGCAAGGAAGACTACTAATCTTAGATTATGCTCTATTAACTTATCTTTAGCTTTTGTATCACCATTTTCGGCTAAAATAACATATTTAGTTTCATCTTCTTTACTAAGTGGAGGTGGAAGTTTATCAGTAGCTCCCACGAAAAATACTTCTTTATACTTCCTTCTTAATTTATCAAGTAGTTTTCTAAACATAATTATCCTCCATTAATTTAACATTTAATAAACAATCTACTCCATCAGCAAACTTTGTCATGCTTTCGCCAATTAAATAATTATATATTTTATGATTATTTAAAAGAATATAGCTTGGCTTAAAACAGCGCATTAAGCCCTCACTAGACACAGTTTTATAAATTACAAACACAGGACTGCGAATATTATAAATATCTTTTAGGTGTTTTTTATTTACGATAATAACCCCTTTTTTAGTAAGAGGATCTATTAGATGATTACCAGTATCCATTAAGGATAACAATTTCAAATGAATATCATCAAATACAATTTCAATATGATAATACTGATTATATGTGCTTTTTAATTTTTTAGAAGTATAAACATAGACTCCTAAAATGATGGGAGCAATAATTAAAAGTAAAATATAGTTAATAGACATTCCATCAAAGAAAAAGATTAACCCTTCATGTTTATATGATAATTCATTACTTAAAAAATATAGGAAACCTGCGAGAATTGTACTAGTCATATAAAGATATATTAAATTATTGACTAAGTAGTTAAAGCTAACAAAACCAAAAGCAATTAAACACATAATAATACTAACTAAAACTTTCAATAAAAATAATAAGATGTTATTAATATTTATAAAAAGAAGGAAGATAGATAATGCTCCAAATAAAGCGGCAGCTATATAATATCTTATTTTCCTTCTTCTTTTTAAAATGATGCTTATAGTTAATAATAGTAATAAATCATAAGCAAAATTAATAAAAAAAATTAGGTCAACATATATTGTCATACATATCACCTAATTTTAATTTTATAATAATAGTTTTAAAAATTTTGTCGGATTATGAACTAGTCATTATTTCTTAAAAATGGAGGTATTTCATAATCGCTGTCAGTTAATTCAGGAGTCTTTCTTTTTGGCATTTCTTCATCGCCAAATAAAGCTTCATCTCCTACTGCATCATCAAAGCCTGTTGCAATAACTGTTACGATAACTTCATCTTGAAGATTTTCATTTTTGATAGCTCCAAAGATAATATTTACATCGCTATTAGCAGCTTCTCTAACAGTTTCAACAGCATCTTCAATTTCAAATAAAGTTAAGTTATTACCACCTGTTACGTTAACGATAGCATTCTTAGCTCCCTCAATAGTCTCTTCAAGAAGAGAGTTTGATACAGCTTGTCTTGCAGCTTCAATCGAACGATTCTCACCAGCAGCACAACCGATACCAATAATCGCGGTACCACTTTTTTCCATTACAGTTTTAACATCAGCAAAGTCTAGGTTAATTACTCCTGTAACGGCAATTAAGTCTGATATTGATTGAACACCACGGTGTAAAACATTATCAACTTCTTTAAATGCATCATCGAAGAAGGTAGTTTTATCAATAATATCTCTTAAACGATCATTTGGAATAACAATTAAAGTATCAACATGCTTACGAAGTTCTTCTAAACCTACTAAAGCATTTTCCATTCTCTTTTTACCTTCGAATTTAAATGGTTTAGTAACTATACCTACTGTTAATGCACCTAACTCTTGAGCAATTTCAGCGATAATTGGTGCAGCTCCAGTTCCGGTTCCACCACCTAAGCCACAGGCAACGAAAATCATATCAGCACCCGTTAAAGCTTCTTCCAATTCAGATTTGCTTTCTAGGGCAGCAGCACGACCAACTTCAGGATTAGCACCTGCTCCACGGCCTCCCGTAATATTTTTTCCTATTTGAATTTTATTCTCGCAATAAGAATTGTTTAAAACTTGCAAATCAGTGTTTACAACATAGAATTCAACGCTTTGGACGCCTTCTTCTATCATACGGTTAACAGCGTTACATCCGCCGCCACCGACACCTACAACCTTAATCTTTGCGATTTGATCCATCATTAAATCTGACATGTACCCTCCTTAATTGTCAAAAAAGTATCCATATATTTTTCCAAGTAATGAATTATCAGATATATTTACTCTTTTATGTGCCCCTCCGAATTCTTCTTGTTCATCTAATGAGAAAATTGAATATTCAGCATTTCTCATTTTTAAGCGACTATTATAGTATTTTATCATACCAAGTGCTACGGAATATTTATTATGTCTTGCCCCAATTTCTGATGTATTTCCAACAATTCCTTTGTTACCAAAGACGCTATCTAGGAAATTGGAAAATGAGCCAAGTTCACTTATTCCTCCTGAAACTATTATATAACTAATTTCTTTCTTTGTTAAGAGGTTAATTTGTTTTTTAATTAAATTAAAGATCTCATTTAATCTTGAAAGAGCCACAGCACTTACATCATATTGACTTACCTTTATGCTCTCACCATTCACATCTTCAAGCATAACGCTTTCTGATGGCTGAGCTATATGTAAGTCTGCTACAACAAGCTTTTCTTTTAAATAGGTAGCATCTTTCTTAGAAACCTTAAAAATATACGCAATATCACTATCTATGGTACTTGAACCAATATCTATAACTTCACAAGAAGTGAGAATTCCTTTATTAAATATTGAAAGCGTAGTACTGCTACTTCCTAAATTAACAA
>CANRMZ010000044.1 GCA_947631885.1 uncultured Bacilli bacterium | reverse complement strand
TGGGTAAAGATATAGTAACATACCAGGGAAAAAAAGTGGAAAGTAAAGAGAAAAAAGTATATGATTATAAAGAAATGTCTGATTTACTAGGTATTGATGTTAAAAATATTTATACTTTATATCATTTAAATAATAATTTTGTAAATGCACTTACACCAAGAGAGTTTATTAGCTTCATAATTAATACTAAAGAAATTAACGCGTCTTTAGATGAAGCTAGTCTTGCTAAACTTAATTTAGTAAATACGATTATGGATGCTGTTCAAAATGATAAAAAATATTCTTATAAAGAATTAAGTACTTTAACAAATGCTAGTGAAGATAACTTAAGACTTATGTATTCTTTATATGATATGACATATAATGCTAACTCTATTAAATATAACTTATATGAATTTGTTAATTTTATATTAAATAATGTCGTAACAAATTCAAGTTATAGTAGTATGTTTAATGCTAGTAGCATCAGCAAATTAAAGGCTATTAATAATGTAATGACGGCAAGTATTAATAATACTAAATTTACATCTGCAAGTCTTACAAGTAATCTTGCTCCTCTTGCGGGAGGCATTGATACTTCCAAGGTTAGTTTAGTATATCTTCTTTATGGGGCAAGACATGAATATGATGATAATTATGCTTTATCTATTGAAGAACTTATCGCTTATTTAAATGAAAAGATTTTACCTGATAATAGATTTAAACAATTTATAGATGCTGATATGCAAAAGGTAATTGAAGATTCATACAGTATGGTTGATACCTCTAAAGATTTATTAGTAGCTAAAAATTATTCCCGAATTGTTTTAACTACTAATTTAGAGAATGAAGATTCAGATATCCTTGAGTTTGTTGAAGATACTAATAAAGATATCAAAGATCATGATGCTTATTTAGCAGGAGATGCTCCGATGGCATATGAAATGAGTAAGTCATTTGACGGTGAACTTAATTTGATTACGATTTTAACGATGGTCTTTATCTTTATTGTTGTAGCTATATCATTTAAATCAATATTAATACCATTTATTCTAGTATTATTAATAGAATGTGCCGTATTTATTACAATGGACATCTTAACATTCGAGGGCTCAAAAGTTTACTTCATTGCTATATTGATAGTTCAAAGTATCTTAATGGGAGCCACAATTGACTATGCTATTTTATTTACTTCATATTATCTAGAACATCGTAAGAGTATGGACATTAAAGAAGCTTTAATTAACTCATACAATAAAGCTATTCATACGATTTTAACTTCAGCTTCCATTTTGATTATCGTAACATTGATAGTAGGTAATTTTGCCTCTGCTATTGCAGCTAAGATTTGTATAACAATATCAAAAGGAACATTATGCTCGGCAATACTAATTCTTTTAATTCTACCAAGTTTGTTAGCAGCCTTTGATAAGTTAATTGTTAAGAAAAATAAAAGAGTAGATTAATTTCTACTTTTTTTGTGGTAGAATATGCCTGAGGTGAAACTTATGAAAATGCAAGTTCATTTACATCCTGACATATTTGAAATTGTTTTAAACGGAACTAAAAAAGTTGAAGCAAGATTAAATGATGAAAAAAGAAGAAAACTTAAAGTAGGAGATACTTTAGAATTTTTGAAAAGACCTTTAGAAGAAGAGAAGATACTTGCTAGTGTTACTAGTTTAGATTATTATCCTAATTTTGAAGAACTAGTAAAACATTATGATATTAAAGATTTATATCTTGAAGACTTTACCAAAGAAGACTTTTTAAATACTTTAACTAGGTTTTATACCAAAGAAGACCAAGAAAAATATGGGGTTGTAGCAATAGGATTTAGAATAGAAAAATAATATGATTTTAAAAAATGATTTAAAAGATTTAGATACTAAGGCTTTAATATTTGATGTTGACGGGACTTTAACAAGATGGACTTCTGTGCCAGATTTTTTAAAAGATACTCTAGCTTCATTTAATGTTGAATATACAAGTGATGTTATTAAAGATTTTTTTACCGCAGTCAGATATTATGAAAGCTACTTGTTGATTTCTGGTTTATCCTCACAGGATGCGTATGCCCAAGCTTTGGAAATAGCTATTGAGGCTTTGCGAAAGAATAACATATCTGGTCAAGAATTTAGAGATGCTATGTTTTTATGTGAAGCATCATATACAACATGCGAAACGGGTATTGAAACTGAACTTGATTACTTAAGCCAAAAATATCTTTTATGTTGTTATACTAATTGGTTTGCATCTCAAGCTCATAAAAAATTGGCAATGCACGGGATAGATAAATATTTTCCTGTTTTTTATTCATTTGAAAATGTATATTTGAAATATAGTAGTGTTGGATTTAAAGTTATTCTCTCTAGTCTAGAAATGGCTCCTCATAATGTCATACATATTGGTGACAGTCAAAGTGATTTGGCATGCAAGGGAGCAAAAATACCTTTCATTTTAATAGATTATGACAATAATTCACAGGCGTTATATTCTCGATCGGATGCCGTAATAACAGAGTTCAAAGATATAAGAAGAGTATTAAAAAAATAATGTTAAAATAACCCAGGTATAAGTATATAATTTAGAAAATCTTTACTTAAATTTGACATAATTTGTCGTTTGTGCTATAATCTATAACATAGTTTGGGGGTTGTATAGATGAAATATGTTCTTTATAAGAAAAAAGAGGGTTCTAGAGATAAATTAATATTTAAAAAAGTTGATTCTGAAGGTAATGTTTCTTTAATTCAAGATGCAAACGTATTAGAAAGTATTATACAAAGATTTATTTCTAGAGGATATAAACCTATTATTAAGGGAAGTAATTTATATTTATATAGCAAAAATAGTGTATTTATTTTGCGTAGATTCTCTGAAATAATTGATTGCAAATATTTGACTTCTTTAAAGGAAAGTTTATTAACTAAAATACCTGAGAAAAAATGGTTCCCAGATCAAAGAAAAAATAAAAAAGGATTTAAATCTATTTTAGCAGACTTTTTGGCTAATAGAGGAGAAGGGGTTTTATTAACTGCGGGAGTTGTCGCAGCATGTACTATATCTGTAGTTGCGGTTTTTAACAATAATGCTTCTTCATTAGATACGGCAGCATATGCTGATAATGGCTATAGTATATTAGCTTATACTTCTGAACAAGCTATTGAACCTACACAATTAGAAGATGAACAAAAAGAATTTGATATTTTTCAAGTGCCTTTTGAACTACCATTATTTCGTAAATATGGTCAATATAGTTTTATTGAAAATAAAATGGTTCCAAAAGATTTCTTAGCTATCCAACCTTCTGAAAACGGTGGACTAGCTACAGATAATACTACTTTAGAAGAAACTGTCGAACCTGAAGAACCAGAGATTACTTATGAACAAAAGTCATATGATATTAGACAAAAATATTATTTAACTAGAGATATGCTAAATAGACTGTTAATCTGTATGTGTGATAATACAATGCCTGGAGTTTGCTTTGCAAATTCTCAAGAAGCATTAGATTATTTATATACAACAGAAGAACGTACTTATCCTGAAAAGATGTTAATTGTTATGATAAGAGAAGGCCTTACATATGAACAACTTGATGATATATGTGCTGGTGTTAGGGCCGAAGGTGGCGAATATTATGATGAATGTTGTCGTGTTGCTAGCGTAGGATATAATCGTTATCGTAGTATTGATTTTAATAATTGGTATGGTGCGGGTCTTTATACACAATTCCTTGCACCGGGACAATTTAGCGTTTTCTATGGTGATAAAATGTACTTAGATTATAAAGGTGCTACTGACTCTATTGGATATCAAGCTGCTGTTGATACTTTCTTTTACCGCGATATGGTTACCGACTATCTAAGTTTTAGAGGTTGGTGGGTAAACGTTTCTGGTAATTGGGAAAACTTTATGCGTTATGGTAATAAATATAGTAATCACCAAGCATCTTCGGATGTATTAAAACTAGACTATGAATATGCTTATGAACAAGAAATGATAGAAGACTTAGGAGTATGTAGCGAAATGGTACTTCCAGATCTTGCAGATGAAACATTCGTCTATGATGATTCTAGCGATACTGGATTAACTCAAGAAGATGGTCTATCAAGAAATTTAACGAGATCTTAACTTTATGTTAAGATTTTTATTTTTGTAACTTTATTGTAACTTTACTATAATATAATTAATTCATAAAACAAGGAGAAAAAATATGGAAATTTTAAAAGTTGAAAATTTAACTAAGGTATATGGTAAAGGAACAACTAAAGTAGTGGCTCTTGATAATGTATCTTTATCAGTAAATAAAGGTGAATTTGTTGCTATAGTTGGAGCGTCCGGTTCTGGTAAATCAACACTTTTACACTTAATCGGTGGTGTAGATAGACCTACATCAGGTAAAGTTTATATTGATGGTAAAGACATATATTCTTTTGATGATGACAAACTTGCTATCTTTAGAAGAAGACAAGTAGGCTTAATTTATCAATTTTATAATTTGATACCTATATTAAATGTTGAGGAAAATATTACTTTGCCTATTGATTTAGATAATCGCAAAGTTGATCCTGAGAAATTAAATAGTTTATTAAAAGAACTAGGTCTTTGGGAAAGAAGAAAACATCTTCCTAATGAGCTTTCTGGTGGCCAACAACAAAGAACCTCAATCGGAAGAGCTTTAATTACTAATCCTACGATAATTCTAGCGGACGAACCTACCGGTAATCTTGATAGTACGGCAAGTGATGAAATTGTAGATTTACTAAAGAAATCTAATAAGGAACGTAATCAAACAATTATTATGATTACGCATAATATGGAAATTGCTAAGTGTGCAGATAGAATTATTAAAATCGAAGATGGTAAGATTGTAAGTGAGGATTAAGATGAATATTCTCAAGAAATTAACAAATAAGAACTTAAAACTTAATAAAAAAAGAACTATCGGTACCATAATAGGCATAGTTCTATCTACGGCAATGATATGTGCAGTAGCCACGATGGTTACAAGCTTTCGAAAGACTGCTATGGTAGAAACGATTGATAATGAAGGATATTATCATTTTGTTCTCGAAGGGATTAAAAATGATGATTTTGAAACTTTGAAATACAACAAAGATTTAAGTAAAATTAGACCTTTTTATGTTGTAGGAACCACAAACCTTGTATATGATGAAGAAAATGATTATAGCTTTAATGTAGAAATAGATTCGGTTTCCAAACAAAATTTAATTGATCTAAAATATCGGCTTTATGATGGAAGATATGCCGAAAATAACAGTGAGATTGCTCTTACTAAATTCTTAATGAATCTTAATGATTTAAAAATAGGCGATACTATAACTTTTGATGTTGATACCTATAATGAAACTGATGATAATTTTACTACTACTTCTAAAACTTATACTATAGTAGGAGTAATAGATTCCTATATTTCAAGGGGATACACGACAGGAGAGAAGACTGATAATATTGATCTTTATGTTACACTTGCTAAGCCTAGTAGCTATAAAAAGAGTATTTCAGAAATCTTAGACATAGATGATTGGAAAGCTTTTTATGACGGAGCGCAAGACGCTAAACAGCCAAAATATAGTTGCTATCTAAATACTTATTTACTTCATTTAGAGGTCTTTAGTTTCTCTTCCGATACAACCAAAATGCTTCTTACTATCGCCGGCATTATAATTGCTATCATAATGATTGCTAGTATCTTTTGTATTCGTAACTCATTTGCTATTTCAACCACAGAAAAAATGAAAATGTATGGAATGCTTTCAAGTGTTGGTGCTACTAAAAAACAAATTAGAAAAAGTGTTATTTATGAAGGATTAATTATTGGCTGTATAGGTATTCCTATTGGAATATTAAGTGGTCTTTTAGGAGATTTCATTCTCTTTAAAGTAGTTAATTATTTATTAAAAGATTTTATTAATTTAAGTGAGGGTATTATTTTTACACCATCAATTCTTGCTTGTATTATTGCTATTGTTTTAGCTTTCTTAACGATATTCTTATCATCTTTATCATCTGCAAGAAGAGCAAGTAAAGTTAGCCCGATTGAAAATTTAAGGTCAACAAGAGATATTACAATTAAGGCTAATAAATTAAAAACTCCTAAAATAATTGAAAAAATGTTTAAAACTGGTGGGGTTTTAGCAGCTAAGAATCTAAAAAGAAGTAAAAAGAAATATCGCACGACAGTTATATCTTTAACTGTAAGCATCTTTGTATTCATTGCTCTTTCTTATTTTGTAGGTCAGGGCTTTAATATAACCGATACTATGTACATGGACTATGGCTATGATATTATGATTTATACTAATAATACTCTTCAAAGCCTTGATGACACTGCAAAGATGTTAAATAGTTTCAAGGGTGTTGAAAAAAGCTATGTTATCTATAGTATTAAAGATAAATATTTTATAAGTGAAGATACCAAAAATATGAATGATAAAGATGTGATGTCTTATAGCTGTAAAGGGGAAGACCCTGATGACTGTACTCCAAGTGTATACCTTAATACTGTAGTATTAGATGATGCAACCTTTAGAGAATATGTTAAGAAAAATAAATTAAAATATAATGATGTAAAAGATAAAGTATTACTTTACGATAAAGACTATAATACTGATGGAGAAGAGACAAGAACCTTTAAATATAAGAAAAATGATAAAATGGCTCTTATAGATGAAATGACAGAGACTCCTTATGAATATGTAATTGGTGCTTTATGTGATGAACCAGTATATGGCAATGAAACAATATCTAATCCGACGATAGTATTTAACAAGGATTACTTTGACTTTGATGTTTTATTAACTGAAATTTACATTGATTCTTCTGATACGGCGGCTACTGTCAAAGATATCGAGGATTATGATAAGCATATTCAAGTACGTAATTTCGAAGAAGAAAGTAGAGCTGAAAGAAATATCGTTATAGTAATTAGTATTTTCTTATATGGCTTTATTACATTAATTACCTTAATTGGTGTAACTAATATCTTTAATACGATTACATCAAATATGGAATTAAGATCTCAAGAGTTTGCTATGTTAAAAAGCGTTGGTATGACAAAGAAAGAATTCAATCGAATGATTACTTTAGAAACGATATTCTATTCTTCTAAATCACTAATTTATGGAACAGCTTCTGGACTTGTTGCTTGCTTACTTTTATATAAAGCTTTTGATCCAGAAAGATTAAATCCTTTTGTGATACCTTATAAAGCTATTTTAATATGTATTGTGTTTGTATTTGCTATTGTTTATATCATAATGCGTTACTCTATTAAGAAGATTAATAAACAAAATATGATTGATACAATTAGAAAAGAAACAGTTTAAAAAGGAATTTATTTTCCTTTTTTTACTATGTGGGTTATAATAAAAGGCATGGTGGAGATATGAAATTATTATTAATCGAGGATAATGAACAGATATCACAAGGATTAAGTTATTTCTTTCAAAAGAATAACTATGATATTGATATAGTATCTACTTATAAAGAGGGCATTAATAGTTTAACTAATGATTATGATGCCATTATTTTAGATGTATCTTTACCTGATGGCAATGGCTTTGATTTATATGACAAAGAAATAAAAGCTAAAAATATTCCAACGATTTTCTTGACTGCGATTGATGATGAAGAAAATGTTGTTAAAGGTCTTACGTTAGGGGCCGAAGATTATGTAACTAAACCCTTTTCTTCCAAAGAGCTTTTAGCTAGAGTTAATAATATATTAATGCGTAAAAGAAAAAATCGTATTTTAAAAGCTAAAGATATCGTCTTTGATATGGATAAAATGACCATATATAAAAATGATACGGAAATAAGCTTATCGGGTTTAGAAAGAAAAATCTTGGAGTTACTATTTTTAAATATTAATAAAGTTGTAACAAGAGATACGTTATTAGATAAGATCTGGGAGCTTACGGGAAACGATGTTGATGATCATACAATTACCGTATATCTAAAAAGAATAAGAGAAAAACTAGGTAGTGATATTATTATAACGATTAAAGGTGTGGGGTATAGGATAGATGAAGAATAATCAGTATTTTAAAAACTATTTTATTATTACTATTTTAGTATTTTTTATTTTTAGTTTTATTTTTTTAATTATTAAGACTGTAGAATACAATTCATATAAAGAAAATTTTAATAATAAGATAAATGATATTATTTTGCTAATTCAACAAGATTATCCTGACTTTGATGAAAAAGATATTATTAATATCATCGAAAGTAATGATAATGTTTTACAAAAATATGGCTATGATTTAAAAGAAGATAGCCTTGTTAAGAAAAATGATAAAACTTATGTTGCTTTTCTGGTTTTAGAAAGTGTTATTGTTTTGCTTTTAGTTATAATAATTCTTTATTTGTTTATAAAATTTAATTTAAAACAAGATAAAGAAATAAATAAAATAATTAAATGTTTGGAGAATATTAATAAGAAAAATTATACTCTAGATATTGATGAACTTTCTGAAGATAAATTATCTATTTTAAAAGATGAGGTATATAAAACAGCAATCATGCTTAAAGAAGAAGCGGAAAATTCTTT
>CANRMZ010000043.1 GCA_947631885.1 uncultured Bacilli bacterium | reverse complement strand
TGAACCTCAAGATGAATATACAAATTCCCCAGGGGTGAATAGTCTTATAGAACTTGGCTTTTCTGGTGAGTGTAGTGATTGTAATCCAAGTACAACCAAATTTGAGCCAAAATCTATTGCTGGGGCAGCAAAAGGAACCACAGTAAAGTTATATGATGGCAGTATCACAACTGATGTTAAAACAGGAAAAGCTACGCAAACATGGTCATTACATTATCGTTTTTATAACTTGGATATTGATCAATCTAGTGTAATTAACAAGCATCCTTCAGGCAAAGTAGTAGTAAAGGGTAAAGATTGCAGAGCAACTCATACTAGTTAATAATAAAAAAGGGAGAATCTTATGGATAAAAAAAGACTAACAATTCTTATTTTATTTTCAATTGTTGTTGCAATGAGTTCTTATGCTGCAACTTCATATGGATATTACGTTATATCATCTAATGAAACGGTTGAAATGAATACAACTACTATTACCCCATCATGTATTGGACTGACTATTGCTAGCTCTAATGCTTTTACATTACAGGGAGATTATGCAGTTCCTATTTCTGATAACCAATTTTTTAATAGCAGTAGTACAACACAAGCTAAATTTAAATATTCATTTACCGTTAAAAATGACTGTACTGAATCCAAAAAATTATCTGTGGGTTTTGTATCCTTTAATGATAATTCAGCATTATTAAACAATCTAAAATATGTATTGGTTGAAAGTGGTACTCCGTTAAATAAAGATAATGCTAAAAGAATGAATAGTACAACTGTGGCAAGTATCTCTGGAGATATTCAAAAATACTTAAAGGATAAATATAGCATTACTTCTCCTATAACCTATAATATAGGTGAGGTAACAATAGACCAAGCTGGTTCTAAAACCTATGATTTATATGTTTGGATTGGTGATCAAGCTGGTAATGATGCCATGAACCAATCTTTAAAAGCTACGGTAATTTTATATAATTAAATTATACTTTAAAAAATAGATTGTTATGTTAAAATAATTGATGTTGGAGGTTGTTATGTTTAAAGAATTTAAAAAGTTTATCTCTCGAGGCAATGTTCTTGATATGGCAGTTGGTGTTATAATCGGTGGTGCATTTGGAGATATAGTTACATCACTTGTTAATGATATTATCACACCAATAATAGGTATTGTGCTTGGCAAATCTGATATCGATTTTTCTGATTTAGCTTTTAAAGGTATTCATTATGGTGCGTTTATACAAGCGATTCTTAACTTCTTGATTATTGCTTTCTGTATATTCTTGATGATTAAGATGTTTAATAAATTATCTGATTTCTTAAAGAAAGAACAAGAAAAGTTGTTTAAAAAAGAACAAAAAGAAGAAGAGGCTAAGGCAGAAGAAAAAGTAAGCGAAGAGATACTGCTTTTAAGAGAAATAAATGCTGAATTAAAAAAGGCCAATAAAAAAGCAAAAGCTGGTAAATAAGTCCCATTTAAATGGGATTTTTATTTTACAAAAATATATGAACATGATAGAATTACTATGAGGTTGGTATTATGACTGGAGTGTGTTCAAGGCCAGAAATAATGGAAGTTATGTACATTTTTAATCAGGTATTGACGGCTTTAAAAATATTAGTTCCCATTATTTTAATAATTACAAGCATGTATTCTTTTTTTAAGGCAACTTTATCCAGTAATGATAATACTAAAGAAGTAGTTAGCTTATTAATAACAAAAATAATTGTAGCAGCCTTTATCTTTTTTATTCCTACGATAGTTAATAGCATTATGCTTTTAGTAGATAAGGATTCTGATTATAATAAATGTTTTTCTAGTGCAACTAAAGCTAATATTGCTAAAGCTTATGAGTTATATGCTAAAGATGCTCTTGAACGGGCCGAAGATACCAAAAAGAAAAATGATTATGAAAATGCTAAGTTTTATGTATCTAAACTTGAAGATGGTTCGGTAAAAAGCAATTATGAAAAAAGATTAAAAAGTGTTGATAAAGCTATAAAAGATGCTATAAAAAATACGGAGCAAAGTGCGGCTGCTAAATTAAATGTCTATGGCTATTCATCTGGCGGATCAGCAACAGCAACTCCTGGTCAGGTTTTATCCAGTGAACCGGATCCTGCTGCGGCTTTAAATTATTGGCAAGGAAGGGGGCTTGTTAATACTTCTAATTTTATCTTTCCTAAAGATCAAGCAACAGGACTTCCTTTAGGAGCCTGGCCTAAAAATTATGCTAGTATACCAACTAGACTTAGCAGTTATACTACTTATGGCGGAGGAACCTTTATATTCCCAGTTACTCCGGCCAATGGTAAATACTCAGGATCTTATAATCATACTTCGATTGATATAATGTCAGTATTTGGAACACCAATTTATAGTCCCGTTGATGGAACTCTAATGTACTCTGAATGGGGCCATACCGTAAACAAAGGTAGTGATGAAACGGCATATACTGTATCAATTAGATTGAGTAATCCTACCGTTGTGGGAGGCAAAAATATTAATATTATGTTCTTAACCCATATGTGTGGTATTGTTTATCGTTGTTCATCTGGCCATTGCAATAGACATATATCTAAAGGTGATTTAATAGGATTTGTTGGTAATGCATCAGGTAGCGCGGCAAGCGTTGGTTGGGCACCCCATTTACATATGACTTTTTATGATACAAGCTATTCTAATGCTTTATATACTCCAGCAGTAGAAGCTTTATATGGTATTTCAGCAGGCACTTCCAAGGTAGCAGGTGGATAATGATTAAGAAAATATTTATTTTAGTGGTAATATTCATTATTGGTATCGTTAGTATGATTTTCTTTAAGCAAAATAAAGAAGATTATTATCTAATGTATGCTAATAAAATTATCGAATTATATGATGGTAAATATAATACTGATGGTGTAAAGAAAAAAGATTTAGAGGCTTTTAATAATTTTTATGATAAATTAAAACATAAAGATGAGAAGATAGATATAACACAGTATTTTACTTTTACTGATGAATATAAAGGAAGTTCATCTTTAAAAGCCACATATTATGACCATAAATGCTTTATTAATTATGATGATCTAACTTTATGGGATAATTATGATAATGCTGCAGAAGGGGGAGAAATATTCCAAAAAGTAAGTTGTAATGGCTATGAGACAGTTTTATATGAGACAATGTTTATGCCTCCGTATGATGTTATCGTTAATGATCCTAAATACAATTATGTTATCGATTCATACACTGAAAGCTTGTCAGGATATACTTTTAAATATAAATCATCTTATGATGATACTCCTCTTACGATAAGACTTCTTATGGAAGATAAGAAAATTAATGAGATAGAGGTTACTTACGACTAAGTTCGTTAAGTTCAGCTTCTATTTTTTTAATGGCTTTTAATATGTAATCGATATCCTGAGAGTTATTAGTATTATTGTTATTGCCATTATTATTACGACTGGTAATAAGTTGTTTTTGCGCGGCATAGGTCAAAAAATATTGGCCTAAAAGTTCAAACCAGTTACCTATGGAATTTAGCTCTTGAGCATTGAACTCATCAGAGACAATAGCTCCAATAATGGCAGCCGTGAAAGCAAAAACATTAGGATCAGTATTCGGAGGAAATTTATTTGTCATTATATTAATTTTATGCATGAATAGGTGATTTTTATATAAAAGTAAATAACATCCTAGTTGTATAGCATCTTCCGTAAGTTGCAATTTTAAGCTTATTAATATATAATTTACTTGGTGGTGCACATGGATATATTATCAGTAGATGAACCAGTTATTTCGGTAAGAGTAAGCCAATATCCTGAGGATAATAGGCCAGAGTTTTTACTTGTAGGAAGATCTAATGTTGGTAAAAGTAGCTTTATTAATTCTTTAATTGAACGTAAGAACTTTGCTAGAGCATCTTCCAAGCCTGGCAAAACGCAAACTCTTAATTTTTATTTAGTTAATAAAAGTTTTTATTTAGTAGATGTACCAGGTTATGGCTATGCAGCCGTCAATAAAGACAAACAAAAGAAATTTGGCTTAATGATTGAAGAATATCTAAAAACTAGACAAAACTTAAAAAAGGTATTTATGTTAATTGACTATCGTCATAAACCTACGGAAGATGATGTATTAATGTATGACTTTTTGAAATACTATAATCTTGATATTACAATTGTCGCTACTAAATACGATAAAATAACTAAGAATAATCGTGCTAAACAGGATAAACTTATTAATGATACTTTAGGTTTGGATGAAGAGAATCATTTTATTCCTTTTTCAATCATTACTAAAAAAGGTAGAGAAGAAGTTTTAGAAATAATTAATTCTTATTTATAAGGAGGATATATGGATAAAAAGGGTTTTACATTAATTGAATTACTAGCAGTTATCGTTATTTTAGCCGTAGTACTTTTAATTGGTGGTTCAAGTATGACTGCCATTAAAAGAGGAATAAATCGAAATATTCTTAATACTAAATTAAGTATGATTATTTCTTCTGCTAAAAAGTATGGTGAAAGTAATAAAGAATTATTTATAGATACCAATGGTATTGCTTCTAAAAAGGTTTATAAAACTATTGCGGAACTAATTGATTCAGGCGATTTAGAAACAGAAGAGGCAACTCAAGGATTAACACCATGTCTTAATCCTGTAGATGATAGTGATGGCAATCAATTATGCGCGGCAGTTATTAATCCAGTCGATGATACTGTTTTAAATTCTTTAAGTTTAAAAATATATATGGAAAATAACCGGGTTTACGCATGTATTCCCCTTACTAGTGATAATAAAACAGTACTAAATGATACTAGTTGCGTTAGATCTAGTTGTAGTGGAAATTCATGTGATTGGCAAAATTGTGAATATAGTGATTTAAATTACTACTGTGTAAATGACTAAGGGGGGATTTTATGCAAACTGTATGTTTAATTGGTAAACCTAATGTAGGTAAAAGTACCATATTTAATCGCCTTATTAAAGAGAAAAAGGCGATTATTTTGGATACACCAGGAGTTACAAGAGATAGAATATATGGGACAGTAAATTACAATAATAAAGCTTTTAGGCTAATAGATACCGGTGGTATTACTTTGGAGGGCGGTACTTTTAGTAAAGATATTTTAATGCAAGCAACTTTAGCTATTGATGAAGCCGATATTATCCTTTTTGTAACAGATGGTCTTGCCGAGATTGATAATGAAGATAAGATGATTCAAAGTATGCTTCATAAAGCAAATAAAAAAGTTATTGTCGTTGTTAATAAACTTGATAACGAAAAGAGAAAAGAAAACATCTATAACTTTTATGAACTAGGCTTTGAAAATGTTATTGCTTTATCGGCTGAACATAATATGGGATTTAATAAACTACTTGATATGATTTGTGAAAATCTTCCTGAGGAAGAACCTAGCGAAGATAAAACCCTAAAGTTCTGCTTCTTAGGAAGACCAAATGTAGGTAAAAGTAGTTTAATTAATGCTTTATTAAATGAGGAAAGATTAATTGTATCTGATGTATCAGGGACGACTCTTGATGCTGTAGATACTAAGTTTAAATATAATGGGGAAGAGTATACTTTAATCGATACCGCGGGCATGCGTAAAAAAGGGCGTATTTACGAAAATATTGAAAAGTATAGTTTCTTAAGAAGTTTAAAAGCGATTGACCGAAGTGATGTATGTGTACTTGTGGTGGATGCTGAAGCGGGTATTATGGAACATGATAAACATATATTATCTTATGCTTTAGAATCAGGTAAGGCTGTAGTTATCGCAGTAAATAAATGGGATACGATTGAAAATCCTAATGAAGCTATTAAAGACTGGAAAATAAAAATGGAAAATAATTTCCAATTTGCTCGTTTTGCTAAAGTTATCTTTGTATCGGCAAAAACGCATAAGAGATTAAAAGAATTAATGGATGCAATAATCAAGGCTTATGATAATACGATTCAAATGCTTCCAACTTCCATATTAAATGATGTTATCTTGGAGGCTGTCGGAACCCATATGCCACCTTCATATAAAGGGCAAAGACTTAAAATATATTATGCTCATCAAACGGGATATATGCCTCCGAAGATTACTTTCGAGGTTAATAATAAAAGACTAGTACACTTTTCTTATGAAAGGTATTTAGAAAACGAAATAAGGAAGAGTTTTGATTTGGAAGGTACCCCAATTATCTTACAATTTAAAAATAAAAATGATGATGAATAGGAAGTTTTTTAGAGCTTCCTTTTTTATATAATTTTCATAAGTCAAATTTTGTAAAATTGGTTTACTTATCAATAAATAAAAACTATAATAAACATTAAATTTGGAGGGACGTTTATGAACCACATACCCGTATTTATCTTAAATGAACTTGTAATCCTTCCTGGACAAGAAATTAAAATTGATCTTAGTAATGAGATGAGTAAAAAAATCATCAAGTCCGCGAGTAAAAATAATGATAATCGGGTATTAGTTATTGCTCCCAAAAATCCTTTAGAATCTGATCCTTCTTTTGAAGATTTACCCTCTATTGGGGTTATTGCTCGTATTAAAAGTAAAATAGAACTTTCTTCAGGCAATCTACGTATTGTTTTAAAAGGCTTAAATAGAGTTAAAATAGAGAAGTATTTTCAAAATTATTCGACTGGTATAATTAAGTGTTCTTATTCCGAGGTTGAACTACCTAAATTTGATGCTAAAAGAAAAACCGCTGTCCAAAGAAAATTACTTTCTTCTTTAAAAGAATATATAGATACTAATAAAAGTATTTCTAATAGTATCTTAAATGGTATTGATGAGACTAGCAATCTAGATACTATTACCGATATGATTACCACTTTTATGCCTAATAGTTTTGCTAAAAAGCTTGAGTATATGGAGTGTATTAATCCTCTTACTAGAGCCACTAAGCTTATTGAAGATCTCGAGGGTGAGATAAGTTTTGCTATGCTTGATAAAGAGCTGGAGGAAAAGCTTCAAGAAAACCTAGAAAATGGGCAAAGAGAATATCTATTAAAAGAAAAATTAAAAGAAATAAACAAAGCATTAGGCAATACTAAAGAAGAGGAAATTAGTGCTTTAGAGGATGCCATCAATAGTATTGGTTTTTCAGAAAAAACGGCTGAGAAGCTATTAAATGAAGTAAAAAAATATGGCACATCTTCCGAGTATAGTCCTGAAAGCTCCGTTATAAAAAATTACTTAGATACAGTTTTATCTTTGCCATGGCGTAAATACTCTAAAGAAAATTTAGATGCTAAAAAGATAGAGGAAGCTTTAAATGCTACCCACTATGGGTTAAAAGAAGTTAAAGAAAGAATTATAGAATATGCTCATTTAAAAAGTATTAATCCTTCCCTTAAAGCTCCTGTAATTTGCCTTTTAGGCCCTCCAGGAGTTGGTAAAACTTCGATTGCCATGTCGATTGCCAAAGCCTTAAATAGGGAATTTTATAAGATAAGTGTTGGGGGCTTAAATGATTCTACCGAGTTAATTGGTTCACGTCGTACTTATTTAGGAGCAGCACCTGGTAAAATTATTCAAGCAATTATTAAGTGTAAAGTTAATAATCCTGTTTTACTTATTGATGAAGTAGATAAAATGGTTAAAGATTATAAGGGAGATCCAGCATCAACAATGCTTGAGATTTTAGATGAAACCCAAAATAAATTCTTCGTTGATAACTATATCGAAGAAGCTTTTGATTTGTCTCATGTTATGTTTATTTTAACGGCTAATGATATGGCGGGTATACCGGCAACTTTACTTGATAGACTGGAGGTTATTCCTCTTGGTAGTTATACAGTGTATGAAAAAATTGATATTGCTCGTAATTATATATTAAAAAACATTTTAGAAGAGTATAAAAGCGATTTGAAAGTTAATAAAGACGTCTTAGAATATATAGTCCAAAACTATACAAAAGAGGCGGGTGTAAGAGAACTTAAAAGAATTTTAGAGAAGCTAGTTCGTAAAGTAACTGTCTATGAGAAAGATTATAAGAGTATTACGACTAGTCTTGCTAATAAATATCTTGGTAAAACCATTGATGAATATTTACCTAAGATTAGAGATTATGGCATAACTAATACTTTGGCATATACTAGTGTAGGTGGGCTTATCTCCCATGTTGAAGTAGCAAAGCATAAAGGTAGTGGCAAGATTTCAATTACCGGTAGTGCAGGCGACGTGTTAAAAGAAAGTGCTGAAGTAGCTCAAGGTTATATAGCTTCAGCTTATGATATAAATGTTAATGATTATGATATAAACATTCATTTTATAAATGGAGCTCAAAAGAAAGATGGACCTAGTGCGGGTGTATCAATTACGGTAGCTATGCTATCTTGCTATTTAAACCGTGTTGTTGATGGTGATATAGCTTTTACCGGTGAGATAACCTTAAAAGGAGATATTTTACCTATCGGAGGCTTAAAAGAAAAATTAATTGAAGCCTCACTCAAGGGCATAAAGACGGTATTTATCCCACGAGCTAATGAACTAGATCTTACGGATGTGCCAATGAATGTCTTTAATGATATTGACCTAAAGCTTGTAAGTAACTTTAGCGAAATATATGATGTCCTTTTTAGATAAATATGGTATAATTTCTTTGAAAGTTTAAAACGGATGTGAAACTTATGAATATAAAAGATATTAATTATTTAGA
>CANRMZ010000042.1 GCA_947631885.1 uncultured Bacilli bacterium | reverse complement strand
ATATTATTCTAAAGATAGAAAAGAGATTTCTAAAAGAGTTATTAGACCTTATGAATTAATCATTTTAGCCTCTGAATGGGGTGTTGCAGCATATTGTGAAATTAAGGAAGAAATAAGACACTTTTATGTTAATCGCATTAAAAATGCCAAATTATTAGATATTTATTATAACTGACAGATATACTTCCTCTTCTTTTGCTAAACTTTAATTAACAGAAACGAGGAAGATATGATTAAACATACGCATACAGAAAGTACAGAAATAAACTTTGCTAAACTTGAAGAAAGGCTTTTTCAAATAAATGATCCGGAAGCCCTTACTAATTTTAATTTTACTAATCATGGACTTTTATTTAGAGATGTCCCTTCCTTAATTGTAGCCACGGGAGGTTCTAAAGCCGCTGCTTATTATTTGAAAATGTTTTTTGAATCCCGGGGAACTATAGCAGAAGTAATTGAACCAAGAGATTTTTTTTATAAACAAAACACCAACATTTTTCAAAACTTAATTGCCATTTCCAATAGTGGCAAGACCAATGGCATACTAGATATTTTAAGAAGTACATATAAACCCTTTCATGGAGCTAAATTTTTAATAACAGGGGATTATATAGAGCAGCCCGAGGACTATTATTTATGTGGAAGTAGCGAACTACCAATATTTTTTACTCTTTACTGGGGAAATCGTAAGTATGACGATAGAGAGAAAAGCTTTGTTTCTATTATTCCTACACTTGCTCCAATGTTAATGGTTTTAGAACTAGCATTATTAATTGAACAAAGTCAATATGAAATATCTAAAGAAGATTTAGTAAAAATAAATGATAAGTTAAAAGATTTATTTGCAAGAAGTAAAGAAAAGGTTGATAAACTAGACTTTAACTTTAAGAATACAAATTTAATTCAAGTAATGTCGGGTTATGATACCCAGTGTTCTTCATGTATTTTAGAATCTAATATGGTTGAAACCGGTACTAGTAGTATCGTTATTCATGATAAAGGATCATATTGCCATGGAAGAAGTAATTTATTATTTCAAAATCCTAAAAGTCCTATGATATATTTAGCACATCAAATGAAAGGCTTGGATGAAGAGTTATTAAAAATACTTACAAAAAGGTATCCAAATATTTTTCTTTTTGATACTCTAGATGAAAATTCCAATCTTTTTTGGAAAGAGTATTATTTAGCACTACAAATGTATTTTTTATCAAAGAAAATTGCCGAAGATAAAAACATAGATTTAACCTGTCCAGAGTATGATCCACATTTAGTTAGAAAACTTTATAATTATAGAGGTGAAATGTAATATGAAAAAATTAGTATTTGCTACGGGTAATATTCATAAAGGCTATGAGATAGAGGATTATTTTGCAAAACTTGGTATTCCTGTTGAAGTTGTCGAGTTCGAATTTCATGAACCGGAAGTTAATGATATAAGTGTTGTTTCTCAAAGTAAAGTCCTTGAAGCTTATAATGTACTACAAATGCCATGCTTTGTGATTGATTCGGGTTTTAATATCTGGGGCTATCCAAATAATCCAGGATATCCCGGAGCTTTTGTGCGAAGAAGTGGCATATCAGAAAATATTGATGAGCTTTTAGAAACTATGAAAGATGTTGAAAATCGTGATTGTGAATTTATGGACTGTTTAACATACTATGATGGAAGTGATATGAATATTTTTTATGGCCTTGATAAAGGAACTCTTACCCATGAAAAATTAGGAACGGAAGATATTAAAATGCGCTCTAAATTATGGTTTGTATTTAAACCTTTAGGATCGGATAAAACTTTAGCACAAATGACTGATGAAGAAAGAGCTCAAAGAAAAGGTAATCACGTATCTGCAAAAGAAGCATTTGCTAACTGGTATAAACTTACGATTATGAATACCATATCAAGAGATAGACATCCATCATAATTATAAGTTATAATAACCTTATGTTTAAAAAAATATATATTGAAATAACTAATATTTGTAATCTTAATTGTAAGTTTTGCCCTGATACTAAAAGAATTAAGAAAAATATGTCATTAGAGGAATTTACCAAAATAGTTTATAAAATAAAGAATTATACTAACTTAGTATATCTGCATGTTAAGGGTGAGCCTTTACTTAATGAGAATTTACCTTTATTTTTAGAGGTACTTGAAAATAATAATATCTTGTGTAATATCACGACAAATGGCATTTTATTAAATGATAAAGTTGATATCATTAATAAAAGTAAAGCAGTAAGACAAGTTAATATATCACTTCATAGTGCTATTCAAAATGACTTAGATCTTAATAAGTATATGGATAATATTTTAAATTCTGTGGATAAGCTAAATAATAAGATTATTTCTTTAAGACTATGGAATTTAAGTGATATAAAAGATAATGATTTAAATGATAATATTATTAACAAATTATCAACACATTATAAAATAGATAATTTAAAAGAAAAATTAAAAGAAAATGCGTCTATTAAAGTGAAAAATAATATTTATATTAATCAAGATAAGGAATTTATTTGGCCTGATATTAAAGGCAAAGAAATTAATGAACAAGGTAGATGTTTAGCCTTAAAAGACCAAATAGCTATATTAGTAGATGGCACCGTAGTACCTTGTTGTTTAGATAATAATGGGGATATTCCTTTAGGCAATATCTTTAGTGAATCTTTAGAAGAAATTTTAAACAAAGACTCAACTAAAAAAATAAGAAATGGTTTTGAAAATAAAAAGCTAGTTTGCAAATTATGTAAGACCTGTGGCTTTTTAAAAAGACTTGAAGATAAAAGAAAATAGCATATAATTAAAGGTGAAAGGATGATTAAAATGAGAAAAAATATTAGTACTACCGAAGCTATATTTCCCATGCCTGTTTTAATGATAGCTACTTATAATGAGGATGGTTCAGTTAATGTTATGAATGCTGCCTGGGGGATGATGAAAGATCGTGATGAGGTTGTTCTTAACTTAACGGAAAGCCATAAGACTGTTAAAAATATAAAGGAAAGAAAAGCTTTTACCGTATCAATTGCTGATTCAAACCATGTTAAAGAGGCTGATTACTTTGGTGTAGTATCAGGCAATACTGATGCAAATAAGTTTGCTAAAAGTGGCCTTAGTGCTACGAAGTCAGAAAGAGTTAATGCTCCGATTATAAATGAATTTCCTATTTGTATGGAATGTGAGTTTATAACATATGATGATTATGGTGTAGTAGGTAAAGTAGTTAATACTTCAGTAGATGAAAATGTCATGACTGATGATAAAGTTGATATTGATAAAGTTAAAGCTATAGCTTTTGATCCATACACTCATGGTTATTACGAAGTAGGTCATAGAGTTGGTAATGCCTTTAGTGATGGCTTAAATCTTAAATAAAGTACTTAGGTACTTTTTTTATTTATTAGAAACTTTATAGATGTTATAATATTAGTATAATGATGCAAAGGAGTAGAACATGAAAAGAAATTTATATAAAATTGGTTCCATAATATTAATTGTAGCTTTAATCCTTTTATTAGTATTTAGTATACCTAAAAAGAAGAATAAAGAAGTATATGATTTACCTAAACCCGAAGTTACGTCCGGTATTCGTGGTGAACAATTTGCCATTGATAAAAATATTAATGAAGAAACAATCGATAATTATTTATTTAGAGATGATACGGTGTATCGAGATGTTAGAATGCTAAAAGATCCAGGAAATTATGAATCTATTGGTGGTGATTCTTATTTATCAGGTTTTGTAAATGGTTTTGAAGTAGTACCTTATCCATATCTTGTTAATGTCACTAATCTTCCTGAAGAAGTAGGGGATACTTATAAAGGTAATACTTTATTTACTTTAACAAGTGATGGTAAGTATGAAGCAAACTATGAAGAATCTTTAGCTATTTTAGAAGATTTATTCCCTAAAGATAAATATATATTCTTAATGTGCGGTGGCGGTGGATACGCTGGCGATACGAAAAAGATGCTTATATCTTTAGGTTGGGATGAAGAAAAAATATATAATGTCGGTGGATACTGGTATTATAAAGGTAATAATAATGTTGAAGTAAAATATCAAGATGATAAAGAGGATAAGTATGCTTTTTGGAAAGTTCCTTATCATGATATCGACTTTGAAACACTACACGAGGCATAATGAAGAAAACAATATTAATAATAATTGCCATTTTGATAGTTCTTGGCTTAATTTTAACAGGATTATGGTTTTATGAAAAAAAACAAAAATTTTATCTCGAGGATAAGTATTACGCTAATCCTATAGCAAGAGAAACTGAACTTAGTAATATTAATAAATTAATCAAAGATAAAGAAAGCTTTGTGCTTTTTATTTATCAACCTCTATGTACTACTTCATATAGTTTAAGTCAGATACTAGATGCTTATAGTAAAGAAACAGGCTTATCTTATTACACAATAGCTTATTCTAAAATAAAAGATACAGAAACCTTTGATTATATTAAATACTATCCATCTTTTGTAATATTTAAAAAAGGTAAAATGGTAGATTTTTTAGATGCTGAAAGTGACGATGATACTGAAAAGTTCAAGGAAAGTGATGCTTTTACCACTTGGCTTGAGTCTTATATTAAGATAAGAAAAGATAACTATACGTATATACCAAGTGATGAAGAAACTCCTGTAACTCCAGAGGTAAATTATAGTTTTACACTTGATGGTATTAAAAGGGAAGATAATAAAGTTAATGTTTATCTTTTCTGGCGTGAAGGATGTCCATTTTGTGCTAAAGAAAAAGCTTTTTTTGAAGAAATAAAAGATGAGTATGGCGAAAAATATAATTTATATTTATTTGAAGTTTCAAATAGTGATAATAATCGTAGTGCTCTTTTGGCTTTTGCTGATGCTATGAATGAAGAAATTGAAGGAGTACCTTTTACTGTTATTGGTAATAAGGTCTTTCAAGGCTTTACAGCTGAAACAGGAGATGAAATAAAAAACGCAATAATGGATAACTATCAAAATGGTTATGATGTTTACTTTGATAAATTATTAGAAAACAATTAGGGCGAAAAGGGATGATGATTAATGAATATTGGCGAGCGAATTCATGATTTAAGAAAAAAAAGCAGACAAAGCATTGCTAAACTAGCAGACAAAGTCGGAGTATCTACTCTTACTTTAGCAAGCTGGGAAAAAGGTGAAACATCTCCGGATGAAATAGAATTAAAAAAGCTAGCACAAGCTTTGAATGTAAGTATTGATACTTTTTTAAATCATACAGAATATTATAATAGATCTGACTTATTAACTAATGCTTATGATGATTATAAAGAGAAAAACAAAGTCAGAACTATAGTACTTACTATAGCGATTATCATTGTTGTTTTGATTGTAGGTGATACATTATTAGCTTTAGCTTTAAAGAAAAATCCTTTGTTAAGTTGGAAGGTTTCTTATTTAAATGGAGAAGGTTATGTTTATAAAGGACTTTTGATGGATAGTTTTTATTGTACAGAAGATGATGAAGTTACATTAAAACATAAATTTAAATTATCAGGCTTTAAATGCTCTAATGATACTAAAAAGCCCGAAAAGAGTAATAAACAAGTTACTGATATTAGAGACACTTCTAAAGATAAGGATGGTTTTAGATGTTCTTCTGCTAAAGAGATGTTTTATGAAGATAGTGATTATAAATATTTTTTAGAGTGTACAAATTCAAGCTATATTATTGTAACTTATTATAATGATAAAACCGAAAACATTAAATCAGCTTTAGAAAATGGCAAGATTACCATTAAAGACTTAGATGAATATGGAATAAAATATTTAAAAGAAGAACAAAAAAAGACAACCCCTTTAACTCCGGATAGTGAGGGGTATCCAAAAAAGGAAAAATTAGAATTAAAAACATCATTAACTTTTTACCTTCATAAAGATTATATTGCAGCTTTGCAAGTAACTTTTAAAGTTTCTGATGATGCTTTGATACTTGTAGATACAGGTAATAGACAAAAGACTATGTTTGCTGAAAATGTAAAAGGTATTGCTCAAAGATCATATGGCAGTAATGGTAAAGCTAAACTGCTTGTTTTGACTAAAAATGGAGATTTGTATATTTCGGATAGAGAAATAAATTATGACTATAAGTGGGATGAAGAAATAACTTTTAAAAAGGCTGATCCTCATAATGTAGATAGCATTTTTATTGAAAAGAATAATAAAGATGATGCTGATGGAATTTTAATTGTTATTACAAGCGATGGAGCTCAATACTATATTTCTGAAGACCTATCTTAAAAGCTGATTTTATATCAGCTTTTTTGTCGAAATATATCATAAGTTATGATACAATAAAATGGCGGAGATTATATGGATAAAATAGTAAAAAATATTCTCAAAAGCATTGAAAATGAAGGATATGAAGCCTATATTGTAGGCGGTTTTGTCCGTGACTTTTTGCTTGGTAAAGAAACCTATGATGTTGATATATGTACTAACGCTTTGCCAAAAGAAATTGTAAGTATCTTTCCTCTTAATCAAAATGCCAATGGCTACGGGGGATTTAACTTTAAAATAAAGAAGTATAATATTGATATAACTACATATCGAAAAGAGTTAAAGTATCAAGGCAGAAATCCCATTGAAATAGAGTATGTAAGTAATTTGTTTGAAGATATAGAACGTAGAGATTTTACTATTAATTCCCTATGTATGGATAAAAATGGTAATATTATTGATTTACTAAAAGGTAAAGAAGATTTAAAAAATAAAGTAGTAAGATCGATAGGAAATGTTAATAAGAAATTTAGTGAAGATCCTTTGAGAATTCTCAGAGCCATTCGTTTTGCGTGTGTACTTGATTTTACGATTGAAAAAAGTACTTATGATGCTCTAATAAAAAACAAAAATAAAGTTAAAAATCTTAGCAGTGATAGAATAAAGGAAGAGTTATGTAAGATACTAAGCTCTGTTAATTTTCAAAAGGGTTTATCTTTACTTGAAGAAACTGGCATTAAAGATGAGCTTAATATAACATATAGTGAAATTAAATATGTATCAGATATCTTGGGAATGTGGGCTCAAATTAATACTCCTACTATTACATTTAGTAAAACGGAAAAAGAAAATATTGCTAAGATTAAACAAATAGTAAAAAAAGGAGAAATAAATAACTTTGATTTATTTAATAATGGTTTATATGTTTGTCAGGTAGCAGGAGAGATACTTGGGATTGATAAGCACGTTATTAGTAATAGTTTCAAAAAAATACCTATTAAATCGATGAAAGATATTGAAATAACAGGTAAAGATGTTATTAATCTTTTACAAATAGAACCTAGTAAAATGGTTAGTGAAATTATGAATGATATCAAGATTCAGATATTAAATGGTAATTTAAAAAACAAGAAAAGTGATATTATAAAATACTTAATGGGAAGGTAAGTACAATGGATAAAGATAATAAAAAATTTATTGTTGAAACAATCTTTTTAAAAGAAACATTAAGAAGAGATTTGTCTTTAAAAGAGTTTATAGTTTTAATGTATTTTGATAATGAATATGAGCAATCATTTGATGTTAAAAAAGTTTCTAAAGCCACATGTCTTTCTGAACAAGATGTTTTAACAGCTTTTGGAAGTTTAATGGAAAAGAAACTCATAACTATAAATCCGGAGAAAGATAATCGCGGAAAATTAGTAGAAAAAGTTTCTTTAGAAAACTTATATAATGGTATTAAAGAAACTGAAAGTAAAAAGAAAGCAGAAAATGAGAAAGAAGATTTCTATAGCAAATTTCAAGAAAACTATGGTCATAATCTCACAGGTATGGATCTTGAGCTTATTAATGCTTGGCTTTTATCGGGTTATAGCGAAGAACTTATTTTAGGAGCCTTAAAGGAAGCTAATTATAATGGGGTACCTACTTTAAGATACATCGATAAAGTATTATTTGAATGGAAAAAGAAAGGTTTTAAAGACTTGAAAGATGTTGATAATCATATGAAAAAAAGAGCAGAAGATGAAGATCCTGAAGAACTATATGAAACAAAAGTCTTTGAGTATAATTGGTTAGATGAAGATTGATATTAATGATTTAAAAAATAAGCTAGATATAATGGTACCTGACCCTAAATGTGAACTTATATATAATAAAGATTATGAGCTATTAATTGCCGTTATGCTTTCAGCTCAATGCACTGATAAAAGAGTCAATATAGTAACTAAAGAGTTATTTAAAAAATATACTTTAAATGATTTAAGTAATATTGATATAAAAATCTTGGAAAAGGAAATACATTCGCTAGGATCATATACTAAGAAAGCTATTTATACTAAAGAAATAGCTACCAGACTATTAAAGGATTATAATGGCCATGTGCCTAATAATAGAGAGTATTTGGAAGCTCTTCCAGGTGTTGGGCATAAAACAGCAAATGTTGTTTTAGCAGAGTTATTTAATGTTCCTACAATGGCTGTAGATACCCATGTAACAAGGGTAGCAAATCGCCTTACCTTGGTTAAGAATACCAATGATGTTAATGAAATAGAAAATAATTTAATGAAATTATTTACCAAAGATGAATACAATAGAGTTAATCATCAACTGCTTCTTTTAGGTAGATATACTTGTACGGCAAAAAATCCTAAATGTTCTTCTTGCTTAATTGATTGCCCAAACAAAAAAGCTGATTGATAG
>CANRMZ010000041.1 GCA_947631885.1 uncultured Bacilli bacterium | reverse complement strand
TGAGTCATTAATTCCCGAAGAAAATGTAATGATAGCTTTAACAAAAAATGGTTACATAAAGAGAATCACGTCCGATACATTTAAAGCCCAAAATCGTGGTGGTGTAGGAATTAAAGGTATGACAACTAATGAAGAAGACTTTGTAGAGAAAATTCTTACTGTATCTACTCATGATTATATTTGCTTCTTTACTAATAAAGGTAAAACTTATCGTATTAAGGGTTATGAAATACCTGAATTTGGCAGAACCTCTAAAGGCCTTCCTATAATTAATCTATTACCTTTAGAGAAAGATGAAGTAGTTAGTTCAATATTATCTTATTCTAATGATGAAAAGACTAAATACTTATTATTTGCTACTAAGAAGGGTATTGTAAAAAGAACAATGGTAAGTGAGTTCGATAATATAAGATCATCTGGTAAGATTTGCATAACTCTTAGAGAAGATGATGAGCTTATCGGTGTTCATAAAACTACAGGAAACGATATTATTTTATTAGGATCTAGCAGTGGAAGAATGGTAAGATTTAATGAAAACGAAGTTAGAGTTATGGGCAGAAATGCTTCAGGAGTAATGGGTATTTCATTAGGAGATTCTACATGTATTTGCTGCGAGATTGCTAAAGAAGATAGTACGATATTGTTAGTTACTGAAAAGGGTTATGGAAAACAAACTAAAGTTGAAGAATACCGTCAAACTAAACGTGGAAGCAAAGGCGTTAAGGCATTAAATATAACTGAAAAGAATGGTAATTTAGTAGCCGTTAAGGTAGCAAAAGATAACCAAGATATAATTATTGTAAGTAACACCGGAATGACGATGAGAATGCCTCTAGAACAAATATCAGTACTAGGAAGAGTAACTCAAGGTATAAGATTGATTAATCTTAAAGACGAACAAACTGTAGCTGCAATAAGTTTAGTAGATAAAGAAGAAGCAACACCTGAAGAAGAAACAGAAGATAGTTCTTCGAACGAAAACTAATAAAAAATAAAGTTCAATCGAAATGATTGAATTTTTATTATGCAATTTTGTAAAGATAACAATGATACATATATTGAATTTTGACATATATTAGGGCAATTTCAACAACTCACTCGCCTAAACCTGAGAATTTGCATAATGTGACACGTTAAATTAAAATTTAATTATCTATAAAATTTATACAAAAAAGCAGCATAGATTTTGTAAAGATAACAACAGTACAATTAAAAAAATATAGTTGCATTAACTGTTTAAATTAACGATAAAAGCCTTATTTATAGGCAAAAAATGTCAATGTTTCACGTGAAACATAAATAAAAAATCAATTGAATATAGAAATATAACTTTAATTTTAAATAATAAATAATGTTAATTAAATACTTTCATATTATAAAATGTTTCACGTGAAACATTAATTGCTTTTATTTGCTTTTATGCTAAGTATTTGATATTATTTATTCGTGCAACAAATATATTGTAACCTGGTCAGATTCGGAAGAAGGCAGCCACATCAATCCCTGTTTGTGTGCACTTTTTTGTTGGTGAATTATTATGAATGATGTAGAAAAAATATTATATAAGGAAGCTTTAAAAGCTTATAGAAAGAATGAAGTACCTGTCGGATGCGTAATTGTTAAAGACGGAAAGATAATAGCAAAAGGCCATAACACTCGCCAAAAGTCTCATTGCTGTATTAACCATGCTGAGATAAGCACCATTATAAAGGCGGAAAAAAAGCTTAAAGATTGGCGCTTAGATGGGTGTGAAATGTATGTGACTTTGCGCCCTTGCTGTATGTGTGCTGAAGTAATTAAACAAAGTAGAATCAGCTGTGTATATTACATTACGGATTCAAAATTTAATGAATCATCATTCTCAGCTTCTTATAATAAATTAGAGACTAATAATGCTTCAAAATTCAGCAATCTTCTTTCTACATTTTTTAAAAACAAAAGATAGAATAAAACTATATTTATTGGTATAATGATAAAGGAGGTTCTTATGAATTACAAAGTATTATACAGAAAATATAGACCCTCAACTTTTAACGATGTTGTTGGACAAAATAGAACTATTGAACTTTTAAAAGATAGCATAATAAACAATAAAATATCACATGCTTATATTTTCACTGGACCGCGGGGAACTGGTAAAACTAGTACGGCTAAGATATTTGCTAAGGCAATCAATTGCCTAGATCCTGTTGATGGAGAACCATGCAATAAGTGTGAAAATTGCCTTAATTTTGGGCAAAGTAGTGATATTTATGAGATAGATGCTGCTTCAAACAATGGCGTTGATCAAGTAAGAGAAATCATAGATAATATAAAGTTAACGCCTGCAAATTTTAAATATAAAGTGTATATAATTGATGAAGTACATATGCTAAGTACTAGTGCTTTTAATGCTTTGCTATTAACGCTTGAAGAACCACCAAGCCACGTCGTTTTTATCTTAGCTACTACAGATATCGAGGATGTACCTATAACCGTACTATCACGATGCCAACGCCTTGATTTTCAAAAAATAAGTAATAAAGACATTGTTGATAATATGCGGAAAATAGCAAAAGAGGAAACAATTGATATTGATGATGACGCATTAACTGAAATTGCAGACTTTGCTGATGGCGGAATGCGTGATGCCTTAAGTATTTTAGATCAATTATCAAAAAATAAAGTTAAAATAACTCAAGAAGTAGTACTAGATTCTTTGGGATTGATATCAAACAAAGAAATAGATGATCTAATAGCTGCTATTGACAATAACAATGTTGATAAAGTGTTGTCTTTTATTGACTTTGCTCAAAGCCACTCAACAGATTTTAAAACTCTTTGTAAAAAATTGATCCGTGCAATTGAAAAGGCTGCTGTTGATATTAAGTTGAATAATTATAAAGGGACACTTGAATATGCCACTTTAAAAGAAATGGCATTTGAGATATCTTCTTTAATATATAAATGCAATGTTAATATCGACCCATATACTAATTTAGAATTAATATTGTTAGGTTACATTGATAA
This sequence comes from uncultured Bacilli bacterium, assembly GCA_947631885.1. GTDB lineage: Bacteria > Bacillota_I > Bacilli_A > RF39 > UBA660 > UBA6448. The sequence continues at coordinate 5,788 of CANRMZ010000041.1, read as the reverse complement.
ATTTACAAAAAATATTTCCCGGGAAATGAAAACTGCCGAAAAAAGTGATGTTCAAGAAATAGCTAATAGTTCTGGCAAATCCCTGGAAAATGATGTAAAAATAGCAACGAAAACAAAAGAGGCGGCAGATGATGCGCAAAAAAACGATTCGAATACTGAAAAATATTTCCCAAAAGTAAATACAGAGCTTTGCGCCATTAGAGTTAATAATTGTTTCGTAAATGCTAACAAAACTTTTTTAATAGATGCTAAGGAAGTTTGGGAAAAGTTTATAAAATTAGCAAAAATGAAAAAAGAGAGAGCTTTGTTAATTGATACTACAATTGTTTTGGCATCAGATACTAATTGGGTTATTAAGGCAGATATTGATGCTACTGCTGATAATATTAATGATATAATTACTAATATTGAAGATGCTTTAGAAAGTTATGTTAATCAAAAGTATAAATTAACGGCGGTAAGTGAAGAAGCGTGGGAAAAATATATGCAAGAGTATAAAGATAATCTTGCTAAGAATATAAAATATGAAATGAAGGAAGAACCAAAAGCTGCCGATTCAAAAAAAATAGTTGAAGACATATTTTTAAATAGTAAAATAGAAGTTAAATAAAGGAGGAAACTATATGAATATGCAACAAATAATGGCACAAGCCCAAAAAATGCAACGTGATATTATGGCTAAGAAAGATAAAATTGATGCCATGGATTTTGAAGGAAAATCAGACTGGGTAAGCATTAAATTTAAAGGCAATAGAGATGTTAAATCCGTAGAAATACTTTCAGATGATGCATTTAATGCCGAGAATAAAGATATTTTAGCAGACATGATAATGTTAGCTATTAAAGATGGTCTTGCTAAAATAGATAAAGAAACAGAAGGACAACTAGGAGCTTATTCACAAATGGGTGGACTATTCTAATTATGGTCTATCCAGGCAGTTTAGAAAAGCTGATTTCTTTTTATAAAAAATTACCAACAATTGGAGAAAAAAGTGCTGAAAGATTAGCTCTTGCCACTCTTGATCTTGATGATGAGGAAGTAAGTGAGTTTTCACAAAATTTGCTTGTAGCTAAGCAAAAACTACATCCATGTCAAATTTGTAATAATTTAACAGATCAAGATATTTGTCCAATTTGTAGTGATGAAAATAGAGATCATAATCTTATATGTGTTATTGAAGATTACAAAAGTGTTTTTTCTTTTGAAAAAGCAGGTAATTACAAAGGTGTGTATCACGTCTTAAATGGTCTTATATCACCAATAAATAACGTTGGACCAGATGATATAGCTATTGCCTCATTAGTAAAAAGAGTAGAGGCCCTAGAAAAACCAGAGCTTATTTTAGCTTTAAAATCATCAATTGAAGGTGAAACAACAACTTTATATATTAAGAAGAAATTTGAGAAAAAAGATGTAACAATTTCTAGGCTATCATATGGCTTACCTATGGGAGCCGAGATTGAATATTTAGATGTCTTAACCCTAGATAAAGCCTTGGAAGATCGTAAGAAAATAGCATAATTTAATTTATTTTGGCATATAGTTTAGCATCGAGGATAAAATGGAAAAAGTATTTACTATAATAAAACGAGTAATTATTACAATTCTTATGCTATATGCTTTAAACTTAATGATATCTTCTTTAAATATTATGATTCCGATAAATATAATTAATGTAGCTTTTGTAACTATTTTTGGTATTCCAGGTATATTAACTTTAGCAATTTTAGTACTAGTTTTATAAAGGAGAGAAGTGGAACAAGAAGTATTTAACAATTTACTAACGTTATTTCGTGAGAATAAATTAGCTCACGCTTATTTATTTGAGACAAAAGATGTTGAAAAATGCTATAAAGAGTTAATACAGTTTATAAAAAAATTGTTATGTTCTATGGAATATGAAGAAAATTGCAGTAAATGCGATATATGTCACCAAATTGATGAAGGAACCATTCCTTCAATAATTACAATTGAGCCTGATGGTAAAAGCATTAAAACCGATGCCATAAATAACTTAAAAAAGGCTTTTAGCCTTATGCCTGTGTATACCCCTTATAATATTTATATTATAAAATATCCCGAAAAGATGAATGATACTTCATTTAATAAAATGCTTAAATTTCTTGAAGAACCCGAAGATAATATTTTGGGATTTTATATTACACGTAATAAAGATAGTGTTGCTAATACTATTGTAAGCCGTTGTGAACTTATTAAAATGTTTGATGAACAAAAGAGATTGCAAGGATCATTAAGTAATGAAGAATTTACTTTATGCCAAAACATTGCAAATGAATACTATGAGAAGCTTGAAAATGGCAAAGAAAATCTTACTTGGTATAATTTGAATGTGGTATTAAAACAATTAACTACCCAAGAACAAATTGTATGTTTGTTGAATTTAATATATAATACTTATGAATTTGATTTTCGAAAAAGCAAAGATTTTAATATAATTAAGAAGTTAAAGATTATTGAAAAATACTTGTCTGAGTTAAATTATAATATGAATTTGGGCTTACTTTTAGATAGCTTTGTAATAGAAATGGGTGAAGCAAATGGATTATAAAGTATATTCGGTATTATTTAAAAATACTAGTAAACCATATAGTTTTAAGGCTAATTTTGAAGTTAATATAAATGATAATGTTATCGTAGAAACAGAAAAAGGTATGCAATATGGTAGAGTTGTTGCTGAAAAGAATGCTGATGTTTCTAATGATGAATTAAAGGATATTTTAAGAATTGCAACCCCTGAAGATGATGAAATTTATTACAAAAATCTAAAAGATGGATGCAGTGCCGTTAAAAAATGCAAGGAATTTGTTAAAGAACTTAATCTTGACATGTCTGTTATTAATGCTAATTTTAATTTTGATAGATCTCAACTATTAATCAACTTTTCTGCGGATGATCGCGTTGATTTTAGAGAGCTAACTCGTAAGTTAGCGGCTGTATATCGCACAAGAATTGAACTTCGCCAAATTGGAGCAAGAGATAAAGCTAAACTTATTGGTGGTGTAGGAATATGTGGTCAAAAATTATGCTGTTCGAGATTTTTAAATCAAATTGAATCAATATCTATAAACAAGGCCAAAAATCAAAATTTAGCTTTAAATCCAAGCAAGATCAATGGTTGCTGTGGACGTTTACTATGCTGTCTTTGCTATGAGGAGGATGAATATCTTCGCTGTTCTAAAGGTCTTATGCCAACCGGAAGTATTATAAAAGTTAATGGCAAAGAAGGAACTATAATTAGTGTCGATATTTTAAATAGAACCTATAAAGTCTTGGTAGATGAAGAAAAAATAGAAGTTAAGGCAGATGAACTAAATGCTAGTAAAAAATGATTTGTTTGACTACGAAGATCGCTTTATTTACCAAGATAGTGAGTACTTTAAATTTTCATTAGACTCCATCCTTTTAGCGGAGTATGCCTCAGAAGATAAAGGTCATAATATTCTTGATATGTGTGCAGGAAATATGGCGGTATCACTTATTTTATCTAAGTATATCAATGCTAATATTACTGGCTTTGAATTAATTCCGGAGGTATTTGAACTAGGCCAAAAGTCAATCGCTCTTAATAATCTTGAAGATAATCTCAAAATCATAAATGATGATGTCAAAAATATTGGTAATTACTATTCTGCAGAGTACTTTGATGCCATAGTCTGTAATCCGCCTTTTTTTAAAACAAATGAGAATATAAATATCAATAAAGTAAAGGAAAAAGCAGTTGCAAGACATGAATTAAGCCTTACGATGGAAGATATATTTAAGATAAGCCGAACTTACTTAAAAAATAAAGGAAATTTATACATAGTCCATCGTGCTGAAAGACTAGATGAACTAATTACTCTTGCGAGTAAATATCAAATAAATATCAAAAATATTCAGTTAATATCTACGAAAAAAGGAGAAAATCCCCGTATAGTACTTGTGAAAGCCGTGAAAAATAGCAAACAAGGCGTTAAAATAAATAAAGAAATCTGTATAGAGAATTTAAAAACATATAAAAATATTTTTAAGGAGGGCATATGAAATTAATCGTTGGAATTGGTAATCCTGGAAAAGAATATGAAAACACAAGACATAATGTTGGATTCAATATTTTAGATAATTATGACTCTTCTTTAAAGTGGCATAAAGATAAAGATGCTCAAATCGCAGAAATCACAATAAATGGCGAAAAAGCGTTATTCATAAAACCTTTAACTTACGTTAATTTATCGGGTAATGCTGTGGCAAGAATCGCCAATTTTTATAAGGTAGATGCTAAGGACATCTTAGTAATTCATGACGATTTAGACTTGCCATCTTTAACTTTTAGGTTAAAATATAACTCGTCTTCCGGAGGACATAATGGTATTAAAAGCATAATTAACTGTCTAGGAACCCAAGAGTTTGCCCAACTTAAGGTAGGAATCAGTAATAATAAATTGGGTGATACTAAAGATTATGTTTTATCTAAGCTTAGCAAGAAAGAGTTAGATTATTTAAAGGAAGATATTTTTAAAGATATTATAAACTGTTTTGTAACAGAAAATATCGACATCGCAATGAATAGATATAATGGGGTATGATGGACTATTTAGCACAATATTTTAAATACGATAATGAAACTGTAACATGTGGTTTAACAAGTGAGTTAAACGTTTTTTATGTGCTAAATTTATTTAAAAAAGAGAATAAAAATATTATAGTTTTAACATCATCTTTATATGAAGCTAACAATTATTACAATTTATTTCAAACCTATACAGAAGATGTTTTATTATTTATAAATGATGATTTTATATCTACGATGATTAAGGCTCAATCACCAGAGCTTAAACTTACTAGATTAAATACTTTAGAAAAACTAGATGAGAAGCCCCATATTATAATAGTTAACCTAATGGCTTTTTTAAAGTATTTACCTTCCTTAAAGCAAAAAGCTCAAAGACATATCACTATTGAAAAAGGAACTAGTATTAAAAGAGATGAACTAGTAAGTATCTTGGTAGATAATGGCTATCATAAAGATACCCTTACAAACTATACGGGCGAGTTTTCCGTTCGTGGCCTTATAGTTGATGTTTTTCTAATTAATGAAGAGCATCCTATAAGAATTGAATTTGATGATAATATTGTAGATAACATTCGTTATTTTAATGAAAGTACCCAAGCCTCTTTAAAAGAAATCGATAAAGTAGTTATAAAACCCGTAGATGAAATAATTGATAATGATAAAAGCTCTATTTATGATTATGCTGAAAATCCTATCGTAGTAAAGATTGATAGTCCACAGATAATGGCATCTTATCGTAAACTTCAAGAGGATTTAACGGAATACTATGCTAAAGAAGAAGTTAATGAAAAAATAATGTTTGATCTTGAAGAAATTCCTATTAAGTATGAGCTATGTTTAAACAATTTTCAAACATCTAAAAAAGACTTAGTTATATCATCTTCCACAATAGAAAACTTTAATCAAGACTTTGAGCTTCTTGAGAAAAACGTTAATAAATGGCAAAAGGAAAATAAAAAGGTAGTATTTTGCCTTTCGAATATACCGGAAATTCGTAAGATAAGAGAGATATTTCCTCACGCAACTATCCAAAATATGAAGATAAATCATGGCTTTATGATAGGTGATCTTATCGTAATTGGTGAATATGATATTGAAAATGTTAAGCATGAATATAAATATCAAAATAACTTCTATGGTGGTAAAAAAGTTACTAGCTATAATGATTTGCAAAAAGGTGATTATGTTATTCATATTTCTCATGGTATAGGCAT
>CANRMZ010000040.1 GCA_947631885.1 uncultured Bacilli bacterium | reverse complement strand
CCTTCGACTTTACGCTCTTGGTCTGTATCTTCTATTCTTAATATAAAATCGCCACCCATGCTCTTGGCAGTTAAATATGCAAATAAAGCTGATCTAAGATTACCAATATGCATATATCCTGTAGGAGATGGTGCAAAACGTGTTCTGACTTTCATCCTTCATTCACCTCGCATAAATTGTACCATAAATACTAGTAAAAAACTAGATAAGCATCATATATTGATAATAAAAAAACTAGTACAATTAATAATTTTGTACTAGTGATTTAAAATGTTCACCTCGTTTTTCAAAATTTTGATAATAGCCATAGCTTGCTGCCGCGGGTGATAATAAACAAATCATGTTCTTTTTAGTATGTTTAAAGGATAAATCTACTGCTTCTTCCATACCATTAGTGTCAAATATCTTTTTATTATGCTCATACTTAGCAAATAGTTTTTTAAATATCTCATTAGTTCCTGGTAGTAAGATAATGTTTTCAACATCACTATCTACTAAAAACTTAACTAACTCTTCATAGTTAAGCCCCCGGTCCATACCTCCTAAAATCAAGGTATTAACCCTTTTTAAACTCTTAACCGCATTCATAACACTCTCAGCAGCTGTAGCAATGGAATCATTATAAAACATAATATCATGATATACACCCACAGGCTCTAAACGATGTTCCAAAGGCTTAAAGCTTTCTATCGCTTTTAAGATATCTTCATCTTTTAAGCCTAGTAACCTGCAAACCGTTATCGCAGCCTTTATATTTCTAAGATTATGTTCACCAATTAAATTAGTCTTAATACTATTTTCATTAATTCCTAAATCATCATGTAAGAAATCATATTTTTGCGATACTATCTTATCAATTTCTTCTTTACTTACATACTTATCTATATCACCATATATTAAATAGTCATTTTCTTTTTGGAAAGTGTAGATATTTTTCTTAGTTTGAACGTATCTCACCATTTCATGATAATGGTCTAAGTGCTCTTCGTAAACATTAAGAAGAACTCCTATATGAGGACTTACTTTAATTCGTTCTAGTTGATGACATGATAGTTCGTAAACAATAATAGTATTTTCCGTAATATCATCAATAAAGTCAAAGGCTGGTTTTCCTATATTACCAAGTAAAATCGTATCTTTTCCTAAAGTACTTAAAATATGATAAATCAAAGATGATGTGGTACTTTTGCCTTTAGTTCCTGTGATGCCAATTACTTGATTTCGATAGGCATTTAAAAAGATTTCAGTCATCGAAGTAACTTTATCGAAAGGCACCTCATCAGGAAGAACTACCCCGGGTGATTTAATTATTAAGTCATATTCATCTATATGTTTAAGATATTCATCACCTTTATAAAATACTGATCCTTCAGGAAGTTCGATATCCTTCATATCACTAATATCAATCGATGCCCTCACATTATTTTTTATAAAGTTATAGGAAGATTTACCTTCCCTACCATAACCTAGTAATAAAATCTTTTTATCTTTTAAATAAGTAATAATATCATTTTTCATTATCATCAAATCCCATCAATTTTAAGAAATGTTTGTTAATAAAATGCTCAGAATTAAAATAGTTTTCTACATTATATGTTTTCTTTTCATCATAATAATTATCTTTATAAAATTCTAATAATTTAGGTAAATGATCTTTAGTTTTTAAAGCTAAACTTAAAGCATAATTTATTTCTTCTTTAGTTCCTACACATTCAAATGGTTTATCATATAAAGGACTAATTAAGCCTAAGAATAAATCTTTGTTTTCCATATCATCAAGCATATTTTTACCAAAGATATTTATAATATCTTCCTCTTTTACAAAAGGATAAAGCATTATGGTTACATATAAACATTTAGCACACGATCCGCACCAAGTATTTTTCTTCATACCAACATTACAACTACGGAAAATAGGAAAATATTCAGGATGCCTTGCAAACTCTTTTACTATTTCTAACTCATTAAAACATCTAAGTAAACTAAAGTATTCAATATAAGGACTAAAATACTTAAAAGTATAATCTCTAAAATCTTTTTCAAATTCATAGCTTTTAGAGTATTGATGATTAACCATTAAGCCTTCGACATTTCCTTCATTAGCACTAGCTTCATTAGATAAAACAATATATTTTTTACCATTTAAATAGGCTGTTATATAAGAGGCAAAAGCTAGAGTCGAAGAAAAAGGAATATGGCCATTATAAAAGCCTTCATTATTAAGTTTTAACATAAGAGGATCTAATTCTAAATAAAATCTTAGTATGTCATCATCTTGGTATCCGGCTTTATAAATAGCCCTTAGACTAGCCTCATCTTCAGGATAAATACTCCGGTTATATAGTATTATTTTATTATCTTCTTTATCAGGTTTTAAATACTCTAGAGTTACAATAGAGTCTTTGCCTCCACCCACGGGTATTAGATTACCTTTGAAAGTATCTTGAACTTCCTTAAATTCGAATTTTTTGTTGCCAAGAGTTTCTATTTCCAAGAATTCATCATAACTTAAGTTAAATTTATTACGATAAAACATCTCACTTAGACCATTATAAAAGAGTTTTTTAAAGAAATCTTTTTGTTCTTCTTCAAGAAAGCCACATTTAATAACCATCTTTTTACTACATACTAATTTATAGTAATTAATAGCATTTATAATCCCAAAATTAAAAAATAAATATTCGAGAAAATTATTATCAACATCTTTATTTGTTATAACTTTCTTAGCTATTTTTACCGAAGGAGTAAATATATAATCTCCTATTTGATAATTATAAACGCAAGATAAATAATCTTCATCTTCTTTAATAGTAAAACTATTATAGTAAAAGATAGGATATTTTTCTCGTAGGTCCATGAGTAATCACCTCACTTAATTATATCATAATCACTTTAATATATTAAAAAAACTAGCAAATTTGCTAGTTTTAAAAGGTAAGTTTTTCTTCAGGCATTTCATTATATAAGTCTTCGAATCTTCCCTTACGGGATATTAACATAAGCATCATAAGACCAAAGATAAACATTACTACTGATACTACTCTTGCAACTTTTAATTCACCAAGAAGTAAAGCATCGGTACGCATACCTTCGATAAAGAAACGAACAACACCATAATACATAAGATAAATCGCACTACATGTTCCGACTTTAGTATATCTTAATCTGCGAACAATTATTAGGATAATAAAGCCTATTAAACAAGCAATTGATTCATATAAGAATGTTGGTTCATAGTAAACTGCTCCTGATTTCATACCATTTATAATAAACTCTGGTAAATGAAGACTTTGTAAATGCTCTAAACTAACAGCCATGCCATGAGCTTCGCCATTAAAGAAGTTTCCCCATCTACCTATTGCTTGAGCTAAGATTAAACAAGGAACAGCCATATCTGTAACTCTTAAAAAGCTCATATGATACTTTTTGCAGTAGACAAACATGGTAATGGCTCCGGCGATTATACCACCATGGATAGCAAGTCCCCCTTCCCATATCTTAAAGATACTTAATAAATCATCTTTAAATAGACTAAATTTAAATACAACATAATAGAGTCTAGCTCCTATAAAGCCAATGATAATTGTCCAAAACGCTAAATTAAACATAAAATCTTTATCAACACCAGTTCTTTTAGCCTCTTTTAATAACATAAAAATGGCAATTAAGGCTCCTAAAAGGATTAAAGCAGAATACCAACGAATATTAAATCCTTTAATTTGCAAAAAATAAGGGTCTCCATCAGTAAGTTCTTTAACAAAAATATTCCAATATTCTTTCATAATACCTACTTTCTATCAATAGATATTATAGCATGGTTTTAAGGTATTCACCAGTATAAGAGTTTTTGCATTTACAAAGCTCTTCTGGAGTGCCTGTAGCTATTACTTCTCCCCCGAATTTTCCGCCATCTGGACCTAGGTCAATAATGTAATCAGCAACTTTAATAACATCTAAATTATGTTCAATAACAATAACTGTATCACCATTATCAACAATTCTATTTAATATAACTAGTAACTTTTTAATATCATCTTGATGAAGTCCTGTTGTAGGTTCATCTAAAATGAAGACACTTTTACCTGTAGCTTTCTTTTGTAATTCTTTAGCAAGTTTAACTCTTCCCGCTTCACCACCAGATAAAGTTGTAGCACTTTGGCCTAGTTTAACATAAGAAAGCCCTACTTCATCCATTACTTTTAATTTATTATATATTTTTGGAATGTTTTTAAAAAACTCTAATGCTTCACTGACACGCATATCTAGTACATCAGCAATATTCTTGCCTTTATATTTAATTTCTAGAGTTTCTTTATTATATCTTTTTCCGCCACAGACATCACAAGGAACATAAACATCAGGTAAGAAATGCATTTCAATTTTCTTAACACCATCACCATAACAAGCTTCACATCTTCCGCCTTTTACATTAAAGGAGAATTTACTCTTATCATAAGCCTTGATTTTAGCATCTTTAGTTTCAGCAAATAAGTCTCTAATATCATCAAAAACTCCTACATAAGTCGCAGGGTTACTTCTTGGTGTTCTACCAATAGCATCTTGAGTAATCATAACCACTTTATCAACATTACTCATACCCTTAACTTTTTCACACTTACCCGCGATTACTTTAGATTTATATACTTTTTGTTGTAAGTTTTTGTATAAGATTTCGTTTACTAAAGTAGATTTACCAGATCCTGATACTCCTGTTACAGCAATAAATTTGCCTAAAGGAAATTTAACATCTATTTTCTTTAAGTTATTTTCTTCGGCTTTTAAAACTTCCAAGAACTTACCATTACCTTTTCTTCTTTTCTTAGGGACTTCTATCTTCAGTCTACCAGAAAGATAACCTCCCGTAATACTATCTTTACATTTCATTACTTCTTCAGGAGTTCCACTGCAAACAACATAGCCACCATTTTCACCAGCTCCCGGGCCTATATCAACAAGATAATCACTTTGAAGCATGGTATCAGTATCATGCTCTACGACAATTAAGGTATTACCTAAATCACGCATTTGTTTTAAAGAATCGATTAATCTTTGATTATCTTTTTGATGAAGTCCAATTGATGGTTCATCAAGAACATATAAAATACCGGATAATTTACTTCCTATTTGCGTAGCAAGTCTTATTCTTTGGGCTTCTCCACCCGAAAGGGTTGCGGCCGTTCTACTTAATGATAAGTAAGAAAGTCCTACATTAATTAAGAAATCTAGTCTTGAGATAATTTCTTTAAGTATTAAGTTACTAATACTTGCTTGCTCTTTAGTAAGTTTTAAGTTTTCTAAAAATTCTTTTAGTTCAGAAATATTAAGTTCAGTTAAATCAAAGATATTCTTTTTATTAATAAAAACATTTAAAACTGATTCTTGTAATCTTGTTCCATGACAAGTTTCGCAAGTAGATTCTACCATGTAATTAGCAAGCCACTCTCTTATCCATGAAGAAGTAGTTTCCATATATCTTCTTTGTAAAATATTAATAATACCTTCATAATAGTCATTTACATATCTTGTATTACCATTTTTAGCCACATATTTAAAATCAATCTTCTCTTTAGTGCCATAAAAGATAATATCAAGCTGTTTACGAGTTAGTTTTTTAACGGGAGCATCCATATCAATATTATAGTGTTCACATACCGTTCTTAAAGCAGTTGAATAGATATTATTTTCCGCATTAATGGGAAGTAATGCCCCTTTATTTAAGCTACGATCTTTATCAGGCATAATTAGATCTTCACTAATTCTAAGTTTAGTACCTATACCTTTACAATCTTCACAAGCTCCATATGGCGAGTTGAAAGAGAATAATCTTGGCTCAAGTTCAGGAATTGAATAATTACACTTAACACAAGCATAATGCTCACTCATAACTAGTTCTTCATCATTATGAAGGATAACTACTTTACCACCCGCTAAATTACATGAAGTTTCTAAATCTTCAAAGATACGACTTCTTTCATTATCAGATACGGTTAGTTTATCTATTACAACATCTATCATATCTTTAATATTTTTTTCAAACTTTAAATCTTCATCAATGCCTTTGAACTCGCCATTTACCCGAAGTTTAGTATATCCATTTCTCTTTAAATCTTCAATTTCATCTTTATGAGTTCCTTTTTCACCATGAATAATTGGCGCTAAAATAGTAATCTTTTCGCCCGTAAAAGCCATAATTTTATTAGTCATTTCTTCAATACTTTGACTAGTAATAGGTATTTTATGATTTGGACAATATGGTACACCAATTCTTGAAAATAAAAGACGAAGATAGTCATATATTTCGGTTATTGTTCCTACTGTAGATCTTGGGTTTTTATTAGTCGATTTTTGATCAATTGATATTGATGGTGATAACCCTTCGATTGAATCAACATCAGGCTTATCCATATTACCAATAAATTGTCTAGCATAAGCTGACAAACTTTCAACATATCTTCTTTGTCCCTCAGCAAAAATAGTATCAAAAGCAAGACTACTCTTACCACTTCCTGATACTCCTGTCATAACAATTAATTTATTTTTAGGTAGTTCAATATTAATATTTTTTAAGTTATTTTCTCGAGCTCCTTTAACAATTATTTTATCCATATCATACCTCTTTATTATTATGGCCACCTTTTTATAAAAGTGAACAAACATTTGCCAAAATATTATAACACAGCCATAAAAAAATAACTAGATATTACTAGCTATCGGCAAACATAATAAAAGAGCAACCTTCATTGCCCTTCACATTATTTTTTTACTTTTGACTTCCGTTAACAGCATTCTTACAAGTAGTATTATTTGGACTAGTTATACATTTAACACAAACTTTGTAGTCAGCTTCAATATCACTAAATCCATTAACAATACTAAATAAAGCAGATACGATTGTTGGAATGAAGAAAATAAATACAGCTGTAATAAATTTCTTAATTAAAGAATTAACAGCGGTCTTAATTTCCTTATCATCATCAGAAATAACGGCCTTTCCTAATGCTACAACGCCTAGAACAATAAGTATTGCAGGAATAAGAATTTTTAGTACTAGTACAATATAACCAATAAATTGAAATATTACTGATGTGTTATAACAAAAACCTTTATTGCCACCTATATTCATAAAATAAACACTCCTTTTTTCTAATTTTATTTTAAATTATTTAACTTGGGATGTCAACTAAAATACATTTATTTAACGGAAAATCCCAAATACACCCTTATCTTCGTCATCATTAAAACGTGTAAAGCCTAGGGCAAGAAGAAAATCTGATATAACCTTAATATTATCTTGTTTATCATCTATAGAAGGAATGTTATAAAAAACTTTACTTCCTGATTCTTTTTCAAAATCATTTACATCATTAGAAGATAATATACTCCTATTCAAAACTATTTTTCTATCTCGTAGTTTTTCAAAGATCCGATTATCATCTCTAATAAGTCTATTTAACTGAATAATTCCCGGTTCAATTAAATATATGACATCATGGCAATATGATGTACTTTCATCATTAGTTACATCAATAAGAATTACTTCAGCATCACTATTTCTTTGTAAATAATTATCTAGTTCATATTGTGATATAGAATTACATTCATTATCGCCAAAAAAAGCAAAATCTCTCTTTTCGGTTTCTACAGCCTTTACTTTATATAATCTTTCTAAGTGTTTTTTGAGTATATAAGTAAGTGTTGTAGATCCCGCGTGTTCAGTAATATTTCTTACACCTAAAATTCTTTGACCTATAAAGCCCTCGGTATTAGATACTTCACCACTATTAAGTCTATGTCTTTGGCCAGGATCTTGAATTGCCCCATTTAATTGATGGAACCTAGCTACATCTTTATATGTATTAGGATTATCCATCAAAAAAGTGATGGCATCAATATTTTTTGTAAAATTATAAATCCCCATCGATACAAGTTGAGATAAGTACATTGCTGAATTAACTTTAGGAGAATCATCAAGAAGTAATATAACTTTACTCATATCAAGAGCTACAGATAATCTTTGAATAGTATTAATATCCTCATAATTTTCCAGAGCAGTTATATCTAAAATCATCTTATTGAAGAAGAAGTTTTTAAACTGAACCGCTAAATCTTCAACGGTAAAAACACCATTGATATTTTTAATGACATCAATGTTTAAATTTGATAATAATGTTTGATATTTATTTGATACTATGACATTCATAATATATCCTTTCTATGAATAAAGTGGTTTAGTTTCTCCTACAGCCTTAAAGTTAAATAGCTCATTAACAATTGGAATATCTAAACTATAAAAAACAATAACTTGATAATAATATTTAGTGACGGCTCCACGATCGCCTATACTAGGAATTTTTACTATGCAAAAAGACGCCTTGCCATCACCTATTACTTTTGAACCATTTCTTTGATATCCTTCAACATCAATATTGCCTTCTTCTTCAGGGCATCTACCAACTTGACGATATGAATTGGCTTGTAAAGCATCAACAATTTGTTCAATTACTTCAATATTTTCTGCACTCATGTCAAAACCACCAGAACTTTCAATTATTGAAACAATCTGGTCCTTTACTGCGAAAGCATTTGAGTGATTAATAGTAAATGCCATGATGGCCGTGAAGATTAAAACTAAAGCAATTACGACAATAAATATTTGTGTTCCACCAATACTTTCCTTCATTTTTTTATCCTTTATAATTGCATTTTATAGTTTGCTCTGTTCCATTCTTATCTTTATATATACAGTCTACCATACCATTTTCATCCGGGTGTGCTGAACATTTGGATTTTTCGCATGCCGTTTGAGCAACGAAATTAGTTTTTATGATAGGCCATATAGTAAAGTAAAA
>CANRMZ010000039.1 GCA_947631885.1 uncultured Bacilli bacterium | reverse complement strand
TCATAATTGTGATCTAGGTATTGGTATCGATGGTGATGCCGATCGAGTTGGGTTAATCGATAACGAAGGAAACTTTATTACCATTGATAAGGTTATGATTATGATGTATCGTTATTTATACCCTACCTTAAAAAGTAAAAAAGCTATAATGGATGTTAAATGTTCTAAAGCTATGCTTGATGAAATGCATAAATTAAATCTTCCCGTATTTGTAAATCGAACTGGCAATAGCTATCAAAACTATACTATCAATACTGAAGGCTATGATTTTGGTGGCGAGTTCTCTGGTCACTTATGGTTTACCGATAGATGGCCAGGTGTTGATGATGGGATATATGCTTCGTTAAGAATCATCGAAATGCTTACTCATATCAATGAAAGCGTATCTGAACTATTAAGTAATATTCCTAAATACTACAATACTCCTGAAATTAAAATTGACTGTCCTGATGATAAGAAAAAGTGCGTTATTGATAAAGTTAAAGAATATGTTACTAGTAAAGGTATTACCTTTAATGATATTGATGGTGTAAGAATTGATTTTAATGATGGCTTTGCTTTAATAAGACAAAGTAATACTACTCCAGCTTTAACACTCAGATTTGAAAAGCAAACGGAAGAAGATTTAAAACAAATCCAAGAAGAATACCTAACTCTTGTTCAAAACATTATTAACTTAGCATAAAACTTTCTAAATAATCGGTAATAAATTCAAACAAAAAAATTCGCATAGCATAATACTTATAATTATTTTCTTTGCAAGAAAAAATATTAATATTATTATTACTATCAACAGTAATATAATTAATATCTTTATTCTTCATGTATTGTTTTAATTTTGTATCTAAACCAAATGTCTTATTATCAATCAAAATTACATATTCAGGAAATAATTTTTTAAAGAAATTATATCTATTTTCCATAATAAAAATATCTTTCTATGATATTTAGAATTTTAATATTATCACAATAACGATAAATATTACTATAAGTCATTATTTTACAAAAAGCTTTATTATAACTAATTAGGTTATGCTGTAGCATATGCTTAGCTTCTTTGACTTTTCTTTTTATTTTTTCATAATTACTTCTTTTAATCTTAATAATAGTCTTATTATTAATAATCTTAAAGGTATATCCTAAAAAACTAAAACCATTATTACATTTGCTAATCATGGTTTTTTTGTCATGAGCCTCTAAATTATACTCCTTTAAAAGCTTATCCTTGATTATTTCTTTAGCACTTTTAAGATGGTCTAAATCATGACTTATAATAATAAAATCATCCATATATCTAACATAGTATTTTAAATGTAATTCATGCACTATAAAAAAATCTAACTTATATAAATAATAGATAGATAAAAATTGACTGGTCATATTGCCAATAGGTAGGCCTTTCCCTTCTTCATAAATGGGAACATCAACATTATATTTATTTTTAAAATAATTAATAGTACGATTTATATAGCTACTATTAGTTGTATCAATTATTTTGCTTATCAAGTCATATTCATAATCATTTAAATCTTCTTTTAATTGCTTTTTTAAAATACGATGATCAATATTATAAAAATACTTTTTAATATCAATTTTTAATACATAAAATTCTTTATATTTAGTTTTATTTATTTCAATATATTTTTTTAGTAGTTTAATGGCATAATCGGTGCCCATGTTTTTTCGGGTAGCACAATTTCTAATATCTAAATATTTAGTTAAATTTTTCTCTAATGAATATCTTGTTATAAAATGGTTTATTATTTTATCTTTAACTGGTAAGGACATTACTAAACGACATTTTGGCTCATAAATCAGGAAAATATTATACATTTCATGGCCAATGTTTCCAGCCATTAACATATCAATAATATCACATACATTTTGCATTTTATTACGTTCGAAGTTATATATCTTATTCTTATTTTTTATATTTTTAGAAATTTCATTTTCATAAATATTCAAGATATTTTCTACGGTTATGTCATACTTCATTTTTACACCATGCATAAATCATTTTGTTTATTCGAAGGAGCTCTCTTGATTTACTCATACACTGTTTTTCACTAATATACCTTAAATAATATGCTCTTTCTAAATAAAAGTCTATTTTATTAATACGTGCTAAAGCATTGATTTTATATTCATGTTTCTTATTTGGTTCAGTTTCATAATTAGCCTTTAAAATCATTTCTAACAACTCTAAAGAATCATTATAAATCATATTACGAGTCAAAATATCTTTTTTAGGAAAAGTTATAAGTAGCTTTTCTAAAGAGAGAATAAATTTCTTTATATTTTTTAATATAAGAAACTTGTCTTTATTTAAATCTTCCATCTTCGATAGCCTCAATAATCTTTTCAATCTCTTTATTAGAACAATTGTCAATAATTTCTTTTAGACGATTGACTCTATTTTCAACATTAATATTATTAATTGCCTTTTTAAGAACATGCTGATAATTCTTATTTATCCCTTTATACTTATCAACCACTTTATTTTTTTCATATATTTCATAGCTTATTTTTTCATCATTTAATTTTTGTATAACTTTAGAAAACGCGGATTCTGGGAATCCAACGCTTTGCTTATATTCAACAAATTTATAACCCATCAGTTCATGAATAATGTATCCATCATCTTTATAGGCATTATAAAACTTTCCTATTTTATATAGTTTTAAAACGTTACAACTCACTAATTTAATTTTCTCCCTTCTTATCTTACATGATATGGTAATAGGAAGGCTACGTATAACCTTCCATCCATATCTTACCTTTAGGGACATTCCCAAGGATAATCTTTGTCCTTTATCTCAAACTCAATATACAACCTTAATCATATATTATCTGGAACTCTATAAAGGGCTCTGGACGCACGCCATTCGAGTTGCTGTTGACGTTGTTGTTGTTGTTCACATTCCCCGTGTTGTTGACATTGAACGCATTGTTGCTATTTGACGAATTACGCGAAATATCATAAGATTACCCTATTTATATAAACTATCGTATTGTCTAATTACCGGCTCGCCTCGCACCGTAAAGGCGCGTAGTCTCGCAAAATTGTCCTACCACTAGCTTACTTTGTACGGTTTGGATTGACTACCGTCAATGCCGTCACCGCCACCTAATTTTACATCGGATGTGAGATAAAGGACTGGACGCACGCCACTCGAGTTGCTGCTGACGCCGTTGCTGCTGTCCACATCCCCCGCGTAGTAGACAGTGAACGCAAAGTTGCTATTTGACGAATCACGCGAAAGAGTCCACTCATAAACTCCGTTAAATAACCAGTTGTTTTCTCTATTACTATTGTTGGTATTATCATAATTATATAATGTACTTGTCCAATTGTCTTTTTTGCTTGCAAAGCCATAATCATGTACATACATTAATCCAACTTTGGCTTCAACTGTTGTTCCTGAACCTTTTGAACCACTATTTGTCATTTCTCCATTGTACATAGCTTTTGGTGTTATTTTGTAAGTATTCCATCCTCCTACATTCCATTTGACTGTTTCTATTTTATTTTCCCAATTGTTTTCATTATTTCCATATAAGAATTTTAAATATCCCGTAGTTTCATCATTTAATGCATTATATAGAGAGCTGCCCTTCCATGTATTGTCTAAAGTATCATTCCAATGGAATCCAGGAACGGCTGTAGCAGCATCCTCTACTCTTTTTAAATTGCTATAACTGGAACTCAATGTTCCTGTCAAACTAATTCCAAGTTCTTCTGCAGTAATATACTCTGCTTTGATTATTTTAACTAGATTTTTAGTCTCATTTCCTACAGTTACTGGCACTAACCCTATTATTCGATATTTATTTGTTAAAGGGCATTCATTACTAGTTCCGCTATTATAAGCTTCGCTACCATTCCCAAAGCATATATAATTATTCGGTTGATTGCCCGCATACCGATACCCATTATCCCCTGCTCCATTTGTAAGTGATGAATCATGAAGATATAAATATCCATTTCCTGATTCTACTTCGTTTCCACTAGTAAGTAAGCTTTTAATTAATTCTGTTAATAATATTCCTTTATCAACCTTGTGAAAATATAAAATACATTTATTGTTTTTTCCGTTAATATCTAAAGATATAGAATGAGTGTCATTATTCCAACTTAATTCACTTGGATTTGTTTGGTTATTACACGTACTATTTGCAATGTCTAATTCATAATCTTGATACTCACCATTTACCCAATTATCCAATGTCCCATTAACATTTCCTGTTTCTGTTTCGTATATATATGAGATTTTTGATTCACTATTATTTATTGCATTTGAAGTATCTCTTTTGTGTCCTACAGATCTACTATTTTTTATTAATAAAGTCATTGATAATATTAAGGTAAAGATTATTGAAAGACTAACCATTAAGGCTAATATTTTTTTACTACACTTCATAATTTAACCTTCCTAAAATGGAAGATTTTTATGAATTTATGTATAAAAATTAACCGTACTTCCATTCTATAAATGAGTACTATCTATACTCATTTATATTATAATTAATCTTTTGAGTATCGTCAATACTCAATTTAAAATTATTGGAATTATAAATGTTAATATCTAATAGAGGAAAAGTTATGAAGATAAAAGCAAACGATTATGAAGCAAAAGACATCGTAAAATTTATTAGACAGTGGACAGAATTGAATCAAAAAGACTTTGGGAAAACAATAAATAGAAGTCGCGATAGCATAAATAATATAGAAAATGGCCGCAACAGAATGTATCTAAATGACTTTATAAAAATGTGTAATACTCATAAAGTACAAATATATATTGTTAAAGGAGAAAATAATAAAGACTAGCTCAAAAAAAGCTAGTCTTTTATCTTGTAAAGAATTAATGCAAAAGCAACAACCACAATCAGAGAAGCAATAGGAACAATCAATAAAATAAGATTTTTTTCTTCGATTTTGGTATTTGTATTAGTCGATGATTTACTATCTAAAAGCTTATTCTCATCATCTTCAGTAGGATTATCAACCTTTTTTTCATTGGTGTCTGTTTTTTCTTTATTATCTTCATCGTTATTTTTATTATTATCTTTGCTACCACTGCTTGGGGATACTACATTCATGCTATCCTTTTGTTCTGTCTGATTATTAACATTTGAGTCTACATTTGGCTCGACAATTGGATTTTCATCAGGAGCAGGCTTTGGAGTCACATCATTTTCTTTATTATTATTGTTGTCGGGATTTTGAATTTCAGGTTCTACAGGATTATTTTCTTTTTCTACTACATCTTTTTGCTCTCTTTGCGTAGTATCTTTAACTACAGTAATCATCATTTCATAAGCTTCATGGTTAGCATCTCCTGCATAAATTATTTTTAATTCATAAGCTCCATCTTTAAGACTTGCACCAGCATTAGCCCAGTTCCAGCCCATTGGAAGCTCGATATCAGCAAGACTTTGCGTTGTAGATGATACGGATATTTTATCACTTGGAATAACCTCAGGTTTAGTAGCCTTTTTAATTTCAAATGAAGGAGTAACATCACCTTTATAAAGTCTTATGCCTTTAACATTAACGTTTGCAACTCCAGCATTAGTATTATTAGTATAATTGCTAAGTTCATAATCGGTATTTACCGTTAAAATATGACCAGTTTCATCTTTAACAACAACATGAGGAGTAAGGGCATTTCCTGTATAATATACTTCATCAACATGGAAGGTATATTTCTCATTATTTATTTCTAATTGAGGATTCTCTTCAGAATATAATGTGAAGGTAATAACATAATCAGTAGTATTACCATGACTATCAGTTACTGAATAGCCTACATGGTATGTACCTATTCTATCCCATACTTTACCATCCCAATCAGTTAAGCTACTATTTAGCACAAGTTCTAGCGCCTTACCTTCTTGATCATCTTCCTCATCAGTTACACTAAGTAAGTTTTTAAAATAATCATATCCTACATTTTCTTCATTATCGATATTAAATGTAAGTTTTGCATCCCCACTTAACTTAATAACAGGTTTACTACCATTTTCTCTTATAACCGTTATTTTAGCATTTACATTTTCATAGCATTCATAATCTTCGCCAAAGTATGATGCACTAACTTCAATTTTTTGACCTGGTATTAGCTCCTTATCATAATCTTCCATACTCCAGAACCAACCTTCTGGTAAATATTCTGCAGCATATATCAAATGAGTTATATCTTTACCTACAACAATTTCTTTATCAGGCATTATAGATGGATGATCAGCTTTCTCAATATCAAATTCAAAAATTTTAGAGCCCCGATATGCACCCATACCAGTTAAAATAATTTGGGCAGTGCCCACTTTAACATTATTTTCATATTCAATAGTGTAATCTTCATTTAGAACAAGTGGTTCATCAATATGTTTAACATATACCTCAGGCGTTTTAGGATTTCCATCATATTTAAATCCACTTGTCACGTAAGTAACTGATAATTCCGAAACATTTATTCTATTTACAGTACTTTCAAATATATTAATCATAGCTGCTGAAGCAAAATCACCTGCCGAAGTAAGGGCTGTTAATCTAATATATTTAGCTAAAGTTGGTTTTTCTAAAATATAAGTCTTTGTTGTTTTATCATTAGCCCATTCAATATCTTCAGTTATAGTAGTCCAACTTTCTCCATCAAGGCTTACTTCAAGTTTAGCTTTTAAGAAGCGACCATTTGAACCAGTATCTTGTCTTGGAACATACTCTATTTTAGATAATTCGATAGGTTCTTCATCAGTTACTTCTATTTCAATCCATCTAGCCATATCAGCTTTACTCCATGCATTATGCCAGAAAGTATTGGCATTACCATCTATAACATTTTCAGCTGCCTCGGATTTAGAGTTAGCAGAAGATGCCTTTACTTTAAGTCTTGAAATAGAAACATACTTTTTAGTTCGATCATTCGAATCTTTTTCAAAGGTAAATTCTACTTCATCACTAGGAAGGAAATGACCATGAGCACCATCACGAACAAATACAGTCTTAGTACCAGATAAGTCTGGCATTGAAGATGCAAACTTAGTCCAACCTTTAGTAGATTCTTCGATTTTCCATTCCATAGAATCAGTAGTACCTATTACTTTATTTTCTAAATCATTAGGATATAGTTTACTAGGAGCACTGCCTTTTTCAATATCAATTACCATAACACTTTTACTAGTTAAGGTTTTATCGCCGTCTCCTAAAATATGAATAACTATATCATTATCAACATTTATTTCATCAAGTCTAGCACTTAAATCAGCAATATTGCCTTCGGTAACTTGTGTCCAATCAGCAATAACTTCTTTTGTACTAGCATTGTATGAATAATTTAGAGAATATTCAAATGGTTGAGGTGTAGCAAGTACAATCTTATTAGCATTTTCGCCATCAAATGAGAATGATACAGTTTCTTCTTGTTTGCCTAACAAGCTTTGAGCAACTTGTCTTACAGCTTGTCCTTGGCGATATTCAGTACTATCATTTTTAACTTCAGAAAGCTTAGTTAATAGATTTTTATATGAGTTACTAACCACTAACTTATGAGAGCCCTCTAGCTTATCCATAATAAGATTTAACATATCATTCATAGCTAAAGGATACTCTTCAAGATTAGCCATTATTTCATAGCTTAATTTATAATAATCCTCAGAAGTTAAACTAACATCATTCAGATAAGTTTGAATTAAACCATACCAACCGTCTAAATTAAAGGTTTGAATAGCATTAACATTTTTCTTATTATCATTAATATTAGCTTCACCAACGATATCGCGATAATAAGATCTTTGTTTTTTTACATCTTCTTCATACATATCGGCTATGAAGGTATATTCTAAAGATTTAATATAATTTTCAAAGTCATCAAAGGCACTTTGAGCAAGAATTACATAACTACCATTAAAATATGTTGCATATTTATTTGTAGTACTACCCCAGTTAAGAGGAAGTCTTTCACCTTTTTCTGTTCCACTTGAATTAGCCCAGCCGCCAACATCATTACCAATTCCCCAGGTTGTTGTAAAGGTACCATCTTCATTTTTCGTTTTATTTTGAACCAAATAAGCCGCGTGAGCCGGTTGTCTTGTTACAGCAGCTACCATACCATATGAGTTATTTAGATTTTCCCCCGTTTTAGATATGGCTCCACATACACCGTCTTCTTCCCATATAATCCATAATCTAGGTTTAGTAGGTGTATTACTGTCAACGCCCCATTTCTTAAGGCTATATTCTTTATCACAATTTAAGCCTCTTTGATATCCTTGTGTAAATTTACTTTTAATATCCATTCCACAGTAATTAGAATCTTCTTCATAATATTTAGGATCAGTGTATCGCCAATCAAAACTATCATCATACCAAATATATGTATAAGGATCCATCCCATTTCTTCCCTTATATTTAGTATTTTCAAGATTGCCACTGAACCAGTTAAGCCATGGAATTTCTTCATCGTTGATGCGGTTGTTGACAACCCAACGCATCTCTTCGATCGTAAGAGATTCAAAGATATCTTTTCTAAATGTTTGCTCATACTCTTCAGGTAAATTTTCATTTAAATAAAGATTTTTATAAACTTCATAACGCTTAACAGGATTGGCTTTAACAATAGCTCCGTTTTCCCCAGTAGTCCATAAAGCCACTGTTCCCGAATGCGTTAATGATATAGACATCATCATTTTTAAGAAAGTCTCTTTTTGAGTATCATCATAATTGTCGGAAGTTAAATCTTGACCATACTCATGATAAAGATCAGATAATATGTCAAATGAATTAACATAGTTTCCAAGAGGCTCTCCTCCGGTTATATAAGCCTTTAAGTATTTATAATTATTAAAAAGCCAATTAAGAGTTTCTACTTTTTCTTCATCATCACTAGTAGCATAGGCTTGCATAATTTGATATCCTACTCTATTAACTAATGTTCTTTGCAAAAGTTTTAACTCTAAATCTTCATTTTGGAGAATTTGTTCAGCAG
>CANRMZ010000038.1 GCA_947631885.1 uncultured Bacilli bacterium | reverse complement strand
CATGAGAATATTAACGCCAGTGTTACTATTTGCGGCTTGGTTTAAATCGGGGGCAGGGGCATTAATATTATCTTGTGTATTACTATTTGCCGATAATGGAGTAACTTCTGCTTGAACACCTTCAAGTGTATCAAGGTCACTTCCAATAAAGGCTTTTTTAACTTCTTCATCGTTCTTACCAAAGTCTTCTTCGACGCTAATAACTCTTAATACTTCATCGATACTTGTAACGCCTTGAATTACTTTTAAAAGGCCATCTTGAAGTAAGGTTTTAGTCTTTTGCTTTTCATATACTAGTTCTCTTAAGTTTTCTTTTCTAAGATTACTTGTAATGGCATCTCTTACATCTTGATTAATAATTAGTACTTCGTGTAAACCAGATCTTCCACGATAACCTTTGATACAATTGTCACAACCTACAGGTTCATAGATAGATTCCACATCCATATTTAACACTTTTTGAAATAAATTTTTTTCATATGGGGTAGTAGGTCTACTTCTTCGGCACATTGGGCAGAGCTTTTTAACCAGTCTTTGGGAAAGAACTCCGGTTAAAGCTGAACCTAATAGGTACCTTTCAATTTCCATATCCAAAAGTCTTTCGATAGTATTAAGGGAGTTATTGGTGTGGATTGTAGAAAGAACTAAGTGACCTGTGATAGAGGCTCTAACAGCAATACGAGCAGTTTCATCATCACGAATTTCTCCGATCATTATAATATCGGGGTCTTGACGTAAGATACTTCTTAAAGTTGTATTAAAGTCTAGACCAATTTCGCTCATAACTTGTACTTGGTTAATACCTTGAATTTTCATTTCTACTGGGTCTTCAACAGTTATAATATTTCTTTCAGGTGTATTTAAAAGTTGTAGCATGGTATATACGGTAGTAGATTTACCAGTACCAGTAGCACCAGTAACTAGGATAATACCATTGGGTTTTGCAAGTAACTTTTTAATCTTTTCATAATTTTCTTCTGTAAGGCCTATACTTTCAAGTCCAGAGGAAGAAAGTGTATAGTCAAGGATTCTTATAACGATTTTCTCACCATGAATCGTAGGAAGCGAAGAGACACGGAGGTCAAGTTGTCTTCCTGCATCAATACCTTTAATAGCTCCATCTTGAGGAAGACGCATTTCCGTTATATTCATCCCACTTATAATTTTAATTCTGGTAGATAAGTTTTTACGAATAGAATCAGGAATTTTAGCGTAGTCATGTAGTTCGCCATCGATACGAATTCTAACATTGATAGAGTTTTCATCAGGGTCAAAGTGAATATCTGATGCATACTTATTAATGGCATCCATTAGAATTTCATTAACAATATCTACAACGGGTTTATTATCGTAATCAAACTCTCTAAACATACGCTATCACATTAGTCCTTTTCTATTTTTATTCTATAATAATTATAATAAAGATACCCTTTATTTTCAATTATAAATTTATAAATAATGATGTTTTACAAAGAATAATTATTTTGTTATACTTAAGTAGAAAGTAGGGTATGAAAATGATTGATTTTGCTGTAGCTCATAACGAAGTACAAAACTTTCCAAACTTAAATACTGATAAGCAAGTAGAATATCTATTTGAATACCCTTATGATTATACCCCTTTTCATAGCTATATTTTAGGAAATAAACCATTACTTGATAAAGTATCATCTCGAGCTTTTGCTAATGTCTTTGGCCTTGAAAAACTTGATGCAGTTGTACAAAATAAAATTATTTTTGATAATTTGGCTCATATTAAGTCTTTATCTGAAATTCAACAAAGAGGCCTTTTGGAGGATGTTAAAGACCAAGAAACATATCGCTATTTATTTCAGTATTTAAGGGTTGCTGAGACTCTTGAGCTACTTAGCCCAAATAATATACTAGGATTTATCCGAGGCGTTAAAGATGATGATATATTTTTGAAAATTTATAATAATCCTAATATATTTAATAGATTGATGCAGAAAACTAAACTTGATCCTAGGATTGAAACTTTTTGGTATCCTAATTTTGGGAGAATACCCATTAGATTTCAAGAGCATATTTTAAAAGATCTTAGAGATAGAGAAGAGTATAAAGAGCAGTATCAAGAATTATTTAAAAATTCTGCAGAAGAAGCAAGAAGTAGTGTTTTAGATGTTATACCTGAGGATTTCGTGGGACAAATTGATTACTTTATTTTAACTCATGATACTAAAGCTAAAGACTCTTTTATGGCAGGAGTTAAAAACAATTCAATTATGAGTGAAACATTCTTGAAACTCTTATCTTTATATCCACAGTATCTTTCAATAGATGATATGGCGATTATTATTGCCAGAACTTCTTTATATAATATATGTAATTTACAGGATAATGTAAATATTTTACAAAATGATATCTCATTAAAAATGCTGGTTAGAGAAAAAATTATGAAAAGTTCTGAAGTACCATATTACATTCTTGAAACACTTTTTATTTTTTGTAATCCCGAAGATAAAACAGAAATAATGGATAAAATAACTAAAAATAATCTATTATCTTATAGTGATATTCCTGATGTAATGGCATATATAAATAGCAAACTTGCCGAAGATGAAAACTATTTAAAAGATGCCATTGATATGACACGTTCTCAATATGCTAGAGCAAGAATACCTTCTTCTGTAGTAGGAGTATTATGTCCTTATCTAAGTGATGAAGCGTTTGTAAACTATGCTCCCAACGAAATGATTGATACAGTTATTCTAAAGGTTGAACAAAATCCTAATTTAATGCCTTATGTTAGTAATGCTATTACTTGTAAGTGGCTGGATAGATTAGATACTGATAGCCCTATAATGCATCATCTGCCAGCAGCAGGACTAATAAGTAGTTTTTTAGCTTATAAGCGTAATCCTGAAAAAAGAAGAGCAATTTTAGATGAGCTTTATGATCGAAGTAGTAAAGGACCTTTAGTTCAAGATGAAGCCATAGATTTATCAAATATATACGGTAGTATTGATGTGAGTGAAAAAGAAGAATTTATTATAAAAATTGATCCTCGCTTTTTACTAGGATGTTATGCAGAAGAAAAAAACAAGGATTTTAAAGAATTAATTGCTAAAACGATAATCGAAAAACAACAAAGAGCTTTTGATTTTGAATATCACACGGATTTTTATAAATTTTTATCTCTTCCTGAAGAAAATCTTGCTAGAATTTTATATAATGTAATGCCCAGTATAATCTTTGAATTGTATTTATATAGTCCAAGTAAATTTTTAGAGTCAATTGTTTTAAGAAATTTTGCCAAAAATCCATATTCTTTAAATAGGGCCGAAGATATAGACGAGTTAGTTTATTCTTTAAGTGCCTCAGCTCGTGATAATGTAGAAAATAAAATGACCAGGCTTTTAAACGATATTAAAAGTAAAGATCCTAATCTTTATAATCTTCTTAGTAAAAATGATTCTTATTCCGTTTTGAAATTTATTGAAAGATATAATATGGGCTTTTTTGATAATGAGGTTATTTATAGAGCCTTTGTTATTTTACTTGAAAAATATCCTTTTATAACTATGACAATTAATTATGATATTTTAAGCCCTGAACTTATTAACTTAAATAGCCATTTCCTTGACAAAATAGTTAAATATCCTGATGTTCAAGCAAGAATTATTAATATTAAAAATAATAAAGCAAAGTCATATCCTGTCTTTCTAGAATTACTGAATCATGTTAGTAATGATGAAGATAGAATTTTTGATGATAAGATGCTCATCTTATTAGATTATTTTGAGACAAACGAAGTTTATTATGATCATAGTTTAAGTAGTGAAGAGTTAGAAAATCTCTTAAGATATATTTTACTATCTTCAAAGGTATTTAAATTTTCTAAAGATAGTTTATCTGTCGAAGATGTTGATCCTTTACAATATAGTGAGCAAATATCTGAAATATGTGATAATGATATGCAAAAGGCTAATTCCGAATTTGATATTAAAAACGCCATCTTTAAAAAGTATTTTGATATAACTTATGAGGATGCTAAAGTCTTTTTGTATACTTATGATAATGATTTAGATAGTTTGGATTTAGAGGAAGATGTTAAGGTATTTGTCGATAATATTCGTAGAATTGCGAGCCTTAAAAATATCCGTCTTTTAAATAGAATATATCAAACTTATTCTCCAAGATACAGTATTAATGACATGTTTATAATTATCAATGAATTACAAAAAGCTTATGCCAAAAAGATTAATGAAAGCCTTACAAAAAGGGCAGATGCATCAATGCAAATTTCAATTGGTGATGAAATGGTAAGTGTTGTAGATGCTGATCTTGACTTTAAGGTTCTTACTCATTCTACTAATGCCTATTCTTCAATGCCTATGGTTGACGATGATTACTATAAATCATGGAATGTTGGTAAAAACCTTACTAATCATGGGATATGCACCGCACTTGTAACTGATACATGTCTTGGTCTTCCTCCTTTAAGAGATGAGAAATATGGTGTAATATTCGGCTTTAATCATTTGGCTATGGGCTCTATCAGTAACATGGGACCTTATGATTTATTCTCTGTAAATAATGGTTATCGTCTTGAAACGAATCGGGTATCTAAGTTTATGAGCCCTGATAGCGTTGAAAGTAATACTCGCCATACTCATAATGAAATCGTTCTAGAAAGAACCAATTTAGAGGACAACAGTACTATTAATATTCAACCTGACTATGTTATTATCACTAGTGAAATGTCAGAAAACCAAAAGACGAATTCTTTGACAGCGGCAAGGCAAATGAATAAAGGCAAAGGAATTCCTATTTTATATATTGATATTGCCAAAATTGTTGCAAATAAAAAGGATACTATTATAAGTTTATTAAATGAGTTTACGGCTTCTAAGAATATTGCAACATTTTCTCAAGCATTATCTTTATATGAAAGTGTTAAATGTACTTTATTTAATATAAAAGATTATGAATTTATTTCAACTGAGTTTATAGATGACTTTATTACTAAATATATTGAATATGTTGATACATTACCAGAAAAGGATAAATTAAGTAGGTTACAAGAATTAGAGAATGCTTTGAATAAAGAAAAAGCCAAATTTGATTTAGTAGTAGATTCTGGTAATCGTCATAAGACTTTTGATATTGATTATAATGCCCATATTGAAAATATTTATAGTAAAATGGCTATTGTTAATCTAGATAATGATACTGATCGTTTAAATGAATACATGAAGGCAATAAACGTTGGGACAAATGGTCTTAGCGCCCATGATGAAACGCATATGGTAAGAGTTACAATTCTGGCCCAAAAAATCGGAGAAATCCTTGGCCTTGATGAGAAAAATATGATGATGGTTATTGAGGCTGCTAAAAGTCATGATAAAGGCCGCGTTAATGATGGTAGAAATGTTGGTCATGGTAAGATGGGAGCTATGATGTATAAAGCCTCATCTTCACTTGATGAAAAGACCACAAATATGATTTGTGCTATAATTGAATACCATGAACCAACAGATGATGATGTAACTAAGGAAGCCATTTTTGATAAATATAATATTCCTTTAGAGGATAGAGAGACACTTGAACTATTATGCGCTATTATAAAAGATGCTGATGCCTTAGATCGCGTAAGATTTACCAATCCAATGGCAATGTTAGATCCTAAAAAATTAAGATTAAATGAAAGTAAATTATTAATTAAATATGCTAATGACTTACTAAGTAAGACTAAAGAATTATCTGAGGAGGATAAATTAGATGATACCCTTAAAGCTTAAAGAAAAAATTAAAAAAACTAAAGAAATTCTCGATGAAATTATATCTGAAGAAAAGTAGGAATATTTTCTAGACATAATAATATTGTTGTGGTATAATGTTTGCAGCCCAAAAGGTATGTAATCCGCTTACTTTTATGATAATGATTACAGGTAATATTTTTTAGAAAGAGGTGGAATAATGGCTAATTTAGTTGATAGAATCAACGAAAAACATATCCGTAAGGATATACCAGAATTTCGCGTAGGAGATACTGTTAGAGTAGATGTTTGGGTAAAAGAAGGAAAAAAAGAAAGAATCCAAGCCTTTGAAGGCCTAGTAATAGCCAAAAAGGGTGGAAGTGTTTCAGAAACATTTTCTGTAAGAAAGAAAAGTGGAACTGTTTCTGTAATAAGAATTTTCCCTGTTAATGCACCTACTATTGATAAGATAACGGTTATTAAGAAAGGTAAAGTTAGAAGAGCTAAGCTTAACTTTATCAAAGATATGCGAAAAGAATACAAAGTTAAGGAAAGAAATTAATCTTTCCTTAATTTTTTTATGCCATAAAATATATATCATGATATAATATTAAAGTAGCGAGCAAAATAAAAATGATAAAGTGAGGCAAATATTTTGAAATTTATAAAAGAACTTTTACCATATATTATAATTGTTGTGGTAGTAATATTAATTAGAACATTTATTATAACTCCTGTTCGAGTATCAGGCGATTCTATGGAAAAGACTCTTTCTAATGGATATATAATGCTTTTAAATAAAGTATCTTCTGTTGAAAGAGAAGATATTGTCGTTATTAATAAAAAATTTGCAGGTGATGATGTAATTATTAAAAGAATTATTGGCTTACCTGGTGAAACTATAAAGTGTGAAGATGATGTTATTTATATTAATGGTAAGAAGTTTAAAGATTCTCATGCTTATGGTATAACAACTGACTTTGAAGAAGTAACTTTAAAAGAAGATGAGTATTTTGTTTTAGGAGATAATAGAGTTGTTTCTAACGATTCTCGTTATTTAGGACCCGTAAAAAAAGAATATATCGAAGGTACTACAGATATTATAATTTATCCTTTTAGTAAGTTTGGGAAAGTTTAGTTTATGCTAAATATAAGTTATAAAAAAAGTGCCGTTAACTTTTTAAATAAGCAATTTAATACCTATATAAACATGAAAAATATTTGCTCAATCTGTGATAATGATGTATATACGGTAACTATGATAATTAGCAAGGTAATAAAATATGCTTTACTTAATTATAATAATGGATCATTAAGTTTATCTATACGAGATTTTATTGTTAAGCTTCCTTTGATAGATATTGCTTATGCTTCTTTAAGTCAAGAAAAAAGGGGATTAAGCTTCTTTAAAAAAGCTAGTTTAGTACCACCTTATGCTCTAGATAGTGACATTGATTTATTAGATTTACCAGGATTGATATTACCTGATTTGGCATTTATTGAAAAAGTGTGTGCCGATAATAAGCAATATGATGAAATACTATCCCGTAGGGATAAAGAAAGAGAAGAAAAACTAGACACTTTAATGGGCTTTAAGCCTACAGCTTTTAACTATGTAACTGAAGAAATTGTTTATTTAAATGAAGAGTTTAATTATGATGGATTACAACTAACGGGAGATGTTATTACAGATTTTAGATATCTATATAATGATGAAAGATATGAAAAGTCTGAACTTTTAAATCGAAAATATAGTGATAATTTAACGGATATTATAAATGCTAGAGATATATCTCTTTTTAAAAAGGGAAGTTTATATTTTATTAGTAATGGAAGACATCGAATATTGTATTTGCTTGCCCGTGGTAATAATGTAGCAATTAGAGCCTCTGTATCAAAAAGAATTGAAAACGAAAGATTAAATGATATTTTACTAAAGCTTCAAGAAGTAATTAGTTTTGAAGTATTTAAAGCTAATCCTTATAGTGATGATGAAGTAATATGCATCATTTATAAAGGAAACTTATATGAATTAAGTACGCTAACTGAACTTGAAGAATTTGCCCGTTCTTATGATACTTATCCTGCTATAAGGCCATTTGTAGGTAAAAATATTGACAAAGAACAAGTTGATGAATGGGTATATGGTATCATAGATTATTGTACAAACTATGGCTTAAATATTTTGGAAATGTCTTTTTGTGATTTAATTGAACACATGGGTGTTGCTGCAACAATTAATTTATATGAAGCTTATTTAATCGTTGGAGCATTAAGAAATAAAGAAAGAATCGATAAAGAGATAAAAGAACTAGACAAAGAAGAGTTAAATAGATAAAATTTAAATAAGAAAGGAAATTAAAATGGATAAAGTTAAAGTATATTTTACTAGGGAAATTACCTCAGAAAATATTGTTAAGATGTATGATGCATTAAGAATTAGTTTACAAGGAAAGGTAGCTGTAAAACTGCACTCAGGAGAAGATGGTAATCAAAACTTCTTAAAACCAGAAATGTTAAAGGATATAATTGAGCATGTTCATGGTACAGTAGTGGAGTGTAATACTGCTTATGATGGAGCAAGAGATACTACAGAAAAACATACTAAACTAATGGAAAAACATGGTTGGAGTAAATATTTTGATGTTGATATTATGGATAGCGAGGGACCTGATACTGAACTTGATATCCCAAATGGTAAAGTTATAAAGAAGAACTATGTAGGAAAACATTTAAGTAATTATGATAGTATGCTTGTTTTATCACACTTTAAAGGCCACCCAATGGGAGGCTTTGGTGGAGCTTTAAAGCAACTTTCTATAGGGATCGCTTCTTCTAAGGGAAAAAGATATATCCATTGTTGTGGAAATGATGGCTCTTATGAAGATATGTTCCATCAAAATCAAGATAGTTTCCTAGAGTCAATGGCTGATGCAGCTTCTTCTGTAGTCAAAAAATTCGAGGGAAACATAGCTTATATTAATGTTATGGCTAATCTATCTGTAGATTGTGATTGCTGTGCTGTTGCCGAAGACCCTTGTATGAAGGATATTGGCATTTTAGCAAGTCTAGACCCAGTAGCAATCGATCAAGCTTGTATTGATTTAATTAAAAATTCTACTGATCCAGGTAAGGATCATTTCCTTGAAAGAGTATCATCTCGCCATGGTGAACATATTATTGATGCGGCTTACGATTTAGGAGCAGGCAATAAAGAATACGAACTTATTGAAATTAAATAAAAGGCTTTGGCCTTTTTTTATGACATTCTAAGAATTGTCAAGAATAAAATTTTATGATATTATAGACACTACAAAAAGACACGAAATT
>CANRMZ010000037.1 GCA_947631885.1 uncultured Bacilli bacterium | reverse complement strand
TTAGTCTAATTATAACAATTGCCTCATATTTAAAAAAGAAAAGTATTGTTAAAAATGCTCAAGAAGCAGCTATGAAGATTGTAGATTGTACCGAGCAAGATGAAAAGAATATCGCTGTTCAAAAGAGCGTTGAGCCAGAAATTCCTGCTTATGATAATCTTTCTTTAGAAGATAAATGTAACCTTTTAATAGGATATGCTAGAGAAGTATCTTATCCCGGATTCGAGGATGATGCCCATATCCTTTGCGATATTATCGAAGGTATAGGTTGTTATGAAGAAGATGATATGCAAACTTATGGTGAAGCATTAAAGATAATTGAACAAACAATGCTTGAAAAAGCTTATAAGTTTTACAACGGCGATTTTTCAAGATAAGTATTAAATGGAAGGAATAAATATGCAAAAAATAGGAGAAGATGTTGAGAAAGAACTAACTCAAACATATAAAAGAGCTGCGATAGCATTATGTGAGAGTTATAAACTAGAGATTGAAAAAATGAATTTTAATATTGATGCTGGTAAAGTCTTTTGTATAGGCTGTAGTATATCTGCATTAGCTTCATATGTTGTAAATCAAAGTGTTTGGTATCCAATGACATTTCTCGCAGGAAGCCTAGCTTCTTTTATCATATATGCTGTTAACTTTAAAAAAAGAAATAAATTAGCTGATAGAATAACTGATGATTGTATGAATGGCGTAGACAATTATATCGCCAAGAATTTACCAGATTTTGTTACTAAAGATGAGCTCATTACCTTTTTACAAGGTATGAAAATGGACGAAGTATTTGGCCTTGAAAACACTTTTAGTGATGAATTATCTTTCTATGATAAATGCGTTCTTTTAAAAGAGTTTGCTCTTGAAGTATCTTATCCCGGATTCGAAGATGATTTAACTATTTTATCTAGTATTATAGATTGTTTATCAAGAAACCATGATGCTAATGAAAATTTTGAAAAAGAAATAGGTTTTATGGAAGCAACAATGCTTGATAAGGCTTATCGTTTCTATACGGGCGATATTGCAAGATAGGGATTGCCAAATTATTAGCATTTTGCTATAATTAACCTGAAAAGCGAAGACCAAGAGGAGTAATTTAATTACCTTTTTAGAGAGGAAAAGTTATTAGCTGAAAGCTTTTCTAAAGAAGATTAAATGAAGGTAGCTTGCGAGTTGTTTTGCTGAAAAAAGTAGTAGGCAAAAATGTATAAGCCGCATTAAGGCATTAAGTTATAAATAAAGGTGGTACCGCGATTAATTCGCCCTTTGGTATTACCTTTTTTTAATGGAGAATAAGATGGAAATATTTCAAAAGTACGTAAGTAAATTTGATATGAACGATGAGATGATACTACTAAAATATAAGCATTCTTTAAGAGTAGCTTCACTTACCAAGTTAATAGCTAAGAACTTAAAGATGGATGATAAAGCTATAAATCTTGCATATCTATGTGGACTATATCATGATATAGGTAGATTTATGCAAGTTAAAAAGTATCATTCATTTGATGATTTAAATACAATTGATCATGGTGACTTAGGATATAAGATATTCTTAAATGAGATAGCTATTAAAAAAGACCTTTCACCTAGAGATGAAAGTACAATAGCTAAAGCTATTATGTATCATAATAAACTAAAGGTTCCTAGTAAATTAACGGATAATCAAAAAGAATATGTCTGGATTACTAGAGATGCTGATAAGATTGATATCTTATATCAAATGGCTACTATAAATGGTTTAATGCCTTTAGATGATAATGAAGTATCTAAAGAGGTGCATGAACAATTTGTAAAATATGAGCCTATAGATCATAGACTCGTGCAAAATGCTACAGATAAAAATCTTTTGATTTTGGCTTTTATATTTGATTTAAAATATAAAGAGTCTTTAAAGATAATAAAAGATAATAAATTTTTAGAAAAATTACAAAAGAGGTTATCTGATAAAAAATATGAAGTATATTTTAAAATATTAAATGATTACATAAAGGAGAGATTTAAATGTTAGATAAAAAATATAATGCTTTAGAAAAAGAAAACAAGTGGTTAAATTATTGGCAAGAAAATAAAATATATGAATTTAAACCTGATCAAAGAGAGGTATTTTCGATAGATACTCCTCCGCCAACAGTTAATGGTAAGATTCACATTGGTCATATTTTCTCTTATTCCCAAACCGAGATGATAGCAAGATTCAAAAGACTATGTGGCTATAATATTTTCTATCCATTTGGTTTTGATGATAATGGCCTTCCATCAGAAAGATTAGTAGAAAAAGAACAAGGTAAAAAAGCTCATGAAATAGGAAGAGAGGCCTTCTCTAAACTTTGTTATGAAACAACGGACAAATATGAAGCGGAGTTTAAAGAATTATTCTCAAAGCTTGGTGTTAGTACGGACTGGAGTAAAAGATATAAAACCGTTAGTCCTTCGACTATCAAGATAAGCCAACTTTCTTTCCTTGATTTAGTAGATAAAGGTGTATGTTATCATAAAGAAAGTCCTGCTTTATGGTGTAATGAATGTTTAACGTCTATTGCCCAAGCCGAACTTGAAACTAAGACGATTAAAACAACATTTAATTATGTTAATTTTAAAACTGTTGAGGATAATGAAACCTTTACAATTGCTACAACAAGACCTGAGTTACTACCTGCCATTGTCTGTGTATTTGTTAATCCTGAAGATGAAGAGCATAATCATTTAATTGGTAAAACCGCTCATATTCCGGTTATCGATGTAGATGTACCTATTATGGCTGATAGTAAAGTTGATGCTACTAAAGGTACTGGTGTGGTTATGTGCTGTACTTTTGGTGATCAAACCGATATTGAGTGGTGGAAAAAATATAACTTACCACTTAAATATATCTTTACGAAAGATGGTAAGATTATAGACTCAGTACCTAACTATGGTGGTCTTAAAATTAAAGAAGCACGAGCTAAAATAATTGAAGATTTAAAAGAAGCTGGTGTTGTTGTTAAGATTGAAGAATTAGAGCATGAAGTCCAAACTCACGAAAGATGCGGCAAAGAAGTAGAGTACTCTGTTATGAATCAATGGTTTATTGATATCATGAATCATAAAGATGATTTTATTAAGATGGGTAATACTATTAAGTGGTATCCAGAACATATGCATGTAAGATATGATGAATGGGTTAATAATGTAGCATGGGACTGGTGTATTTCAAGACAAAGATACTTTGGTGTACCATTCCCTGTTTGGTATTGTGATAAATGTGGAGAAGCTGTTTTTGCCAAAAGGGAAGATTTACCTGTTAATCCTTTAGTGGATAAATGTCCTATTGATAAGTGCCCTAAATGTGGATGTACTAAGTTTAATCCTGAAACTGATGTAATGGATACTTGGGCTACTTCATCAGGTACACCACTTATCAATATGCATTATGGGGAAAAAGATAACTATGAAGATATCTTAAAACCAATGAGTATTAGAACTAATGCCCATGATATTATTCGTACTTGGGATTTCTATACAATTGTTAAAAGCTTCTATTTATTTGGTCAAAGACCTTGGGATAATGTTATGATTTCGGGCTTTGTTATGGCTAATAAAGGCGAAAAGATTAGTAAATCTAAATCTAATAGCAAAGTAGAGCCTATTGATTTAATTAATAACTATTCTGCCGATGTAGTAAGATATTGGGCTGGATCTGGGAGACTTGGAACCGATATTATCTATAGTGATGAGACTTTCTTAAGAGGTAAGAAACTTGTTAATAAACTTTGGAATGTTGCTAAGTTTATTGAAATGCATTTAGAAGATTTTAAAGATAAAGAATTTACTGATTTTGAATTCGTGGACAGATGGATTATCGGTAAGTTTGCCGAAATGGAGAAAAGCTTTATTAAATACTTAAATGATTATGAAGTAGGACTTGCTCTTAATACTTTAGAAAAATTCTTTTGGAACTTCTGTGATAACTATATTGAAATTGTTAAACATCGTTTATATCGTCCTGAAGAATTTGGTGAAGTGCCTAGATACTCAGGCCAAAAAACTGTTTATATGCTTTTATATAAATTATTACAAGACTTTAGTATTTATTTCCCATTTATTACCGAAGAGATATATAGTGAACTTTACCATGAAGAAAAGTCTATTCATTTAACTGTTATTAAACCTTTAGAATATGATTTTAGTAAAGAAGTTAAACTAGGTGATATCTTAGTTAGTATTATAAGTGATGCTCGTGGCGAAAAGACTAATAATAATGTCTCTTTGAAAACACCTATTAAGAATTTAGATCTTACAGTTAAAAGCGAAGTTAAAGATGCTATTAATAGTGCTATTAAAGACTTTAAAGCTACATTATTTATTGAAAATTTAACTCTTAATGAAGGCGAAGAAGACTATAAAATTAACAATATTGAACTTAACCTAGAAACCGAAGATAATAACTGATATTTTGTTTGACTTAACTTTTGTTTTATAGTAATATTATTATGTATAGAATATAAGATAAGAGGGTGTGTCAAATGGAAATTAGACTATTAGGACCAGAATTAGAGCACGTACAAAGCGATGCAAGAAGAGAACTTGATGAAACAATTGAAAGAAGAAAGAAAGAAGTAGAAGATGAAGTTTTATCTTCCTTATCTGAACTTGCTTCCGATGGTAAAAGAGTTCTTAAAAGCCAAAAACCTACTTATGAAATGATGCTTCAACTTGATGGACTAGTTAAGGAAAATGAAGAATTATTTCTAAGGGTTAATGCTTTATGCGATAAAACTGGTGTATCTCTTAATGCGATAATTGAAAGAATGGTTTCTAAAAATCGTGAATTAAGAGAAAGAGAAGCAGTAGTAGAACCTGAAGCAGTAGAGGCTGTTGAATTGCCTAGTGCTGACGAATTCGATAAAAAAAAAGCTGATGAAGTAGCCACTCAAACTAGTACATTTACTTTAGCAGAACCTGAAGAGACTGCCCTTAATTTACCAGAAATTGATATTGACTATGATCCAGATGATATTAAATATGATTGGCAAAAAGCTACTTACGCTAAAGAAAGTGGTGATGTAGAAGCTACTGTTACAACAGATACTACAATACCTGAAGAAACATATACAACTACAACATATGAAGAACCTGCTGAGGCTCCAGAAGTTAAAGCAGAGGTTCCAACTAATCAAAGCTTTCTTAGAGTAAGAGGACGTCGTCTACATTCTTGGAGAAGTAATCAAGATAGAAATGATAGTGTATTAAGAGTAACTACTTTAGGAGAGGATTTTACTGATAGATCAGAAGATTATCGTAATTTAACAACTCAAATAGGCAATTTATTACTTAATTATCGTAATTTTACTCCTGAAGAAGATAATATATCATTAGATACTCTTGACCAATCTATTGGTGCAAGTAAAACTTCTGTTCCAGAAAGAAGAAGATTATATAGAAGATTAAACTCTGGCGCTAAGAGAATTGAAAGATACGCAAGAGTAAGCCAAATGGCAAGATAGGAGGATATTATGGGGATTGACGAAGTAATAACTTTAGAAGATGGTAGCGAATATATACTTTTATTATCTACCGAAAAAGATGGTTCTAAGTATTTCTTAGCATCTAAATATGTTAATGATGCACCTACTGATTCATATGATTTATTTAAAGAGTTAGTGGTTGATAATGAATTTGCAGTAGAGCCTGTTTCTGATGAAACGTTAAAAGCTAAACTAATTGAAGAATTTGAAAATCAAGTTGACGCTATGGACGAAGAAGAGAAAGAAAATTAGTATAATTTGTTAAAATTCACAATTTTTTCACATTGAAGTACTATATTAATAATTAGGAAAGGATGTGAAAGGGTATGTTACCTGGAAGAATATTGTTTGATGATCTATTCGATGATGATATCGATGTAAGAAAACCTCAAGGAATGCTATGCGATATTTATGAAAAGGATAACACCTATCATATTGATATAGATGCTCCTGGTTTCAAAAAAGAAGACATTAAAATTGAATGTGATAAAGGAAACCTAAAAATAATCGCTGAAAGACATAGCGAGGATAAAGAAAGTAAGAAGTTCCTACATCGTGAAAGAAAATCATACGAAAGATGCGAAAGATCATTCTATTTAGGAAATGTTGATGAAGATAAAATTCAAGCTAGTTTTAATGATGGTATATTGAGTATTACAGTTCCTAAAGAAGAAGTAGTTGAAACTAAGAAAACAATATCTATAAATTAGTAAACAAAAGCCAATCAAAAGTTGGCTTTTTAAATGGATTAAGATATAATTATATATGAAATTGAACATAATATATGGAGATGAATGATATGGAAAAAGAAGAATTAGAAAATACTTTACCTAAAGATGATTCATGGTTAAAAACAAGAGAAAATGGCATGGCTTTATCCGATTATCAAGTTAAGGTATTAGCAAGAAATAATATTGATTATAAAAAATATAATAACACTAAAGAGTTAATGTTTGCTATTAATGAAATGGACATTGATGAAGATGATGAACTAGAAGAGGTAGCAAGAGAACTGGATGAAATGGATTACTATAGTAAATAGGCAGTTAAATGAAAAGAAGTATAATATTTTGGTTATTAATTTTAGTTCTTTGTCCCTTGATAGTTAAAGCGGATACTACTGCTCAGGAAGTTAGCTTTGTAAGATGCGTAGATGGTGATACAGCCGTTTTTTTGGTTGATGGTGAAGAGACTAAGTTTAGATTTTTAGCTATTGATACTCCCGAGACTGTACACCCAACCAAAGAGGTGGAAGCCTTTGGCGAAAATGCTAGTGAGTATACCTGCAATAAACTTAGTAATGCCAGTAAAATAGTTGTTGAATATGAAAATAGTAATAAAGTAGATAAATATGGTCGAAGTCTTGCTTGGATTTGGGTAGATGATAGCTTACTACAAAAAGAACTTGTATCCGTAGGCTATGCGGAAGTGGCGTACATCTATGGTACTTATCGCTATACGGAAAGCTTATGCCTTATACAAAAGTCAGCACGTGAAAACGCTTTAGGCTTATGGCAAGATGGCAAAGAGGAAGGGTATTGCTCAACTATTAACACTGACGGTGTTGAGGATAACATTGACTTTACTAAAATAGGACAGGTAGAGGAAAACGAAAAAGACCTTGAAAAGGAAGCTCAAGATGTCATCGAAAAAGTTGATGACATTACCGATAAAATAAATGATTATCTTGTTGATAATGATAGTACTATAACTAGGGTTTTTATATTTGTCTTTGTAGGAGCTGCTGCCGTATATGCGGTTTTCAAAGGAAATAAAAAAAAGTAGTTATAGACAAACTATAGCTACTCCCAAACCAAAGGAATCGCTTGTTCTTTTACGATATGAATGTAAATAATTATCATTTTCATAAGTGCAAATATCAGCTTTATAGATATTTGCTTTTTTAATGCCCATATTTATAAGAAGCGTTTCATTTAAAAGGGTAGTGTCAATTAAATACTTGTCATTTTTCTTTCTAATTATGTCATTTATATTATCTAAATGTTTATACTTATTATAAAAAAGCTCATACACATCTGTTTCAACTTCAAAACAATCTTTACATATGCATGGTCCAAAAAAGTAAAGTAAATTTTCTTTTTGACATTTAAACTCTTCTATCATTTTATTAGTAGCATTAATTACAATATTATTTAAAGTGCCTTTCCAACCCGAGTGAACATTAGCAATAACTTTATTTTGAGAATCATATATGATAATAGGTGTACAGTCAGCGGCTGTAGTAGCAATAGGTACACCTTCCTGATTAGTGATAAGTCCATCTGTAAAGCTAAACTCACTTATGTTAACACCGTACTTATCCTTGACAGTCCTAACTTCATTAGTGTGCTTTTGCTCAGGCCTACATAATTTATCATAATCTATATCCATAAGCTTACAGATTATTTTGAAGTTATTGCGATTATCCACTTCACTTTGGTGTTTAAAAGAAAAATTAAGAGGTTTTAAAGTAAAACAATTCTTTACTCCTAATTCAGTTAATTTCTTAAATTCTAAATAAGAATAACCATCTTTATTAACTATTTTTACAACGCTATTTTCTTTCATACTTTTATTATATACTAAAGCCCAAGCCCTCATCAAGAACATTAATATATTACTAATAGGGTGAATAAAATGATAATGTGGTATGCAAACCTAGCTAATCCAATTCAATCCTTTTTGGCAGGACTTTTAACCTTTGCTATAACAGCACTAGGATCAGGAATTGTTGTTTTCTTTAAAAAGGTTAATAAAAATATTTTAGCAATGATGCTATCGCTTTCGGCAGGAATAATGCTCGCAGCTAGCTTCTTTTCACTTATTAATCCGGCTTTAAGTGGGGCTGAAAATCTTGGCTTAAATCCATGGCTTGCTGTTTCAATTGGCTTTCTTTTCGGTGGCATCTTTTTAATTGTAAGTGATAAACTAGTATCAAAACATATCGAAGGTGAAAGTAGCAGTAAAAGACTTATCTTACTCGTTAGCTCGATAGTTCTTCATAATATTCCCGAGGGACTGGCGATAGGTGTGGCTTTTGGTTCAATTAAATATGGCCTTGATGGCGTTACTTTGGCTTCAGCTTTAATGCTCGCTATAGGTATTGGCATTCAAAACTTTCCTGAAGGAGCGGCTATTAGCCTTCCTTTAAGAGGAGCAGGATACTCACGAACTAAGTCTTTTTTAATTGGTGCTTTAAGTGGCCTTGTCGAGCCAATATCTAGTTTAATTGGCGCTATTCTTGTTCTCAATGTTCGTAACTTACTGCCATATTTACTAGCTTTTGCCGGGGGAGCCATGATCTTTGTTGTTATAAGAGAGATTATTCCCGAGAGTCAAAATAATGCCAAAAAGAACTTAATGACATTTTTAGCTTTAATTGGGTTTGTTATAATGATGATTTTAGACGTTGCGTTAAGTTGACATGTTTCAACAAAAAGTTGTAAAGTTCCCATAAAATTCCTAAATATAATGTTATAATTATAAGAGAGTAGGAAAGGAGGGCTGTAAAATGAAAAAAAGTAGATTTATTCTATTGCTACTATTTACAGCCTTTCTTTTTTTTGTGCATGAAGTAGTTTACGCTAAAACGATAGTAAGAATCATAGTTCCTGTATCAGGTGTAA
>CANRMZ010000036.1 GCA_947631885.1 uncultured Bacilli bacterium | reverse complement strand
AGCAATATTTGATTTTGATGCAACTTTGGCAATTCACAAAGATAAGGACTTTTCTAATCATCGCAATGTTAGTGAAGAAAACTTCATTAGTTTTTATGAAAAGGCTTATAAATATCCTGAGCATTTTTATGATGATATAGAACCTTGTACTAGATCAGAAAGGTTATATGAGCTTGTTACTGTACTAAGAAAAAAGAATATAAAAATGTACTGTTTATCAGGAATGAAATTTACATTTCATTTAAAGGCTAAACAAGCTTTTGTTAGCAAATACTATGGAGATGATATTGAGGTAATTGCCACCTCTTCTCAAGAATTTAAGTTAATAGGAGTAGAAATCATTAAAAAAATAAATAATTGTGAATCAAATGAGATTTTATTTATAGATGATCTTGATGAAGTTGTTGATATGCTAAGGAAAAATAATATTAAAGCAATAAATGTTCAAGACATAGTATAAAAAAGTTAATCAAATTGATAATAATCTTTTCGAATTAGATCATATGAAAATAAATCAGATACTTTCATGTCACCAGCATCATCACTTTTATATATCGCGGTTAATGTATATTTAGAAATCTTAGCTTCCTCAAGAATCTTATGATAATCATTTGGCAAGGCAACTAAAACTTTATATGTATCGCTATTATCATCATTTATAACGTTATCTTTATCATCATATCTTTTAATGACTTCCGTATTTTCTATTATGACATTATCGATGCGTTTGCCTTCATATATGGTATTTATTTTTATATCTATATAAGAGTTATCTTTAATTAATTTTCTAGAACCTGATGAAACCTCTAAAAGGAAGGGATAATAATTTGAATCTAGAAAATTAAATATATTGCCAGCTCCATCACATGAAGTTATTTGATCTTTATACAAAAAAGAATTCTGAGGAATAAAAACATCTTTTTTTATGCACATACTTTCACTAGAGTTATAAAGTTTATCTAAACTTGTTATTATTTCTTCATTGATTAAATCTTTTGGCACTTCTTGATAACCAATATTATATAAATTAATTGTATCATTATAGCCAATACCTTCTTTGACATAAGGGATTTTTGTTACTTGCAACTTATCTTCGTTTGAATTGTCTATATTAGTTTTGGTATTATTATTCTTTACTAAAAATCCAGAGCCAATACCCACAATAAAAGCTATAAATATAATTAAAAATGGTATGATAAATTTCTTCATAGTATCACCTTATTTATCCTCTAAGATGGCTAAATTAGCTTCGCTACATAAAGTTGCATCTTTATTATCTGAGGCTTTAGGAACAAAGAAGATTTTAACACTAGAGTTTTTATCAGACTTCTCTAATACTTTTCTTATATTATTATCAACTTTTAATTCTAATATTATCTTATTATTATCCTCTCTTACATTAGCTACATTAATATCATTAACAAGACATCCATAAAACTTTGGCTTACCATCTTTGTAGGCAAATATATCTCCTTGAGTATTAATTGTTATTAATTCATTTATAGGGTTATTTTCTAAAGTTATTTCATAAACATCACTGTTTTCGGAACATTCTTTTAAATTATTATTATTTAAATACATTCCCTTTGTTAGTTTGCCGTTTGCACAAGATCCTACAATCTTTTTGGAATCAGTTATAATATTAGTGACAAAGTTTTTATAGATTTTATTTATTTTTATTGTACTTATATCATCTTCAGTTATCTTCTTTGAATTATCTATATTTTTATTTAAAAATAAAAGGGTAATATATTCGGCATTTTCGCTTACTTTCTCGGCTTTTTTAGTGAGGTTAATAGTTGCGAAAAAACCTAGCTCTAAAGATAGAATAGAGCATAGAACTATTAATACAATTTTTTTACTGTTTATCCCCTTTTTATTAATGTTCATATCTCATATCCTCATATAATAAAGTATAGCATATAAATATTTTAATTTAAATTACTAATATAGTAAAATTAATTTGGAAAGAAGGGAAAAATATGGTCAAAAATGATGATATTATTATGTCTTTAGATAAAATTAAGGATATTAATAAAGATATTCAAAAAAGATGTCCTGATTATAATGATTTATATAATTTATATTATTTTTCAAAAGAGGAAATCCTAAAATATATTAATGGATACGCTTTTCCCGAACTTCCTAAATATGAAAATGATATAGTTTATACTAAAGAAAATACTTTAGATATTTTAGATAATTTAAATCTTGAGAACATAATCGA
The DNA here is from genome assembly GCA_947631885.1 of uncultured Bacilli bacterium. GTDB lineage: Bacteria > Bacillota_I > Bacilli_A > RF39 > UBA660 > UBA6448. The sequence continues at coordinate 7,058 of CANRMZ010000036.1, read as the reverse complement.
AAGCCAAGGTAAAAAAGGCATAATTGTTAAAAGAGCAAATTTAAGAGCTTTTCCAACGAATAAGCATCTATACGATGATCAAGAATTGCAAAAGTTTGATACTATTCAAGAAAGTGAGCTTTTAGTAAACACGCCTGTCATAGAAATTCATGAAAGCAAAGATAGAGCCTGGGCATTTGTCATTAGTCCCTTTTATGTGGGATGGATTGAAAAAGAAAATATGGCCTATGCTAGTATAGAAGATTGGAATTATTTTATAAATAATCAAAACTTTATTGTAATCACAGCTAAAAGTTATTTATGTGGGGAAATAAGCTTAGATATGAGTGTCACTTTACCACTTATAAATGTTACCGTTGAAGAATATGGATTAGCTTTACCTATCCAAGATTCTAATAATATAGTTGCTATATCTAAAATAACTATTCCAAAAATAGTAGCCCGTATTGGTTTTTTAGAGTACACCTATGAAAATCTTTTTTGCCAAGCTTTAAAATATAAAGATTCAGATTATAGTTGGGGTGGCTTAGATGAAAGCGTTGATTGTTCAAGTTTCATCGCTAATGTTTATCGATGCTTTGGCTTTTATTTCCCCCGTAATACTTCAAGTCAAAAGATTAGTATTGGCAAAGGTATTATATTAAATGGGGAAAATAATCATAAGCTAAAGTTAATTGAAAAATATGTGCCATGTTTGTTATATCGACCAGGTCATGTAATGCTATATTTAGGCAAAGTCAATGGTGAACCCTATATTATCCATGCAAGTGGCAAAAGTCTAATAGTTGAATTAACAAGAATTGATGATAATATTTTAAACACCTTAGATAAACTTGTAATTATAGATTAGTAAGTCTTATATTGCTAAAATAACAGAATATGATTATAATACACCTTTTGAGGGGATACTATGCCAGAAGATATTAATAAATTAGAGTCATATGATTTATTTGGAATGCTTAAGATAGAAAAGATTTTTAAAGATAACAATATTCCTGTAGCTATTCCTTATTCTAATGAAGAAATATATAAAAGAGTAAAAGAGATTTATGAACAGCAGACAGGCACCATCGAAAATGATGAAGAGAAGTTATATAAATGGTTAGAAGTGACTAATCGTTTTCCTATGCTTAGTATATTAATTTATCAGTTCTTAAGTGACTTTGTAAATGGTAATACTTTAAAACCTGAATTTAATACTAAAGATCCTTTTCTATTTGCTAATTTAAAACCATTATTTGAAATAGCATTAGATCATTCATATTATTGCTTTCAAAATCGAAAAAAATCCGAGTATAAGCTTTCACAAATCTCTAAAGAAGAAATAGAATATCATGCCAGAAATATACTAGCTCAAATTAGTCCGGAATGGTTAGCTACCTATGAAAGATTGCAAGATGAGCGAAGAGTAGTTTATCTTGATGAATTAAGTGAAGAACAAAGAAAAGAGTTTATGGCTAAGTATGGTTTAGATACCTCATTAACTAACTTTATAACTAAAATCGAGGGTAAATATGTAATTTTTATAACTCGAAAATATACTTTATATGATGTAACATCAATAGTACATGAATTTGCTCACTATGTTAGTATGTCAGCCAAAGAAGAAAAATTACCAAGAATTCTATCAGAATTTTATTCAATATTTTATGAAATGTATGCTACTAGATATTTCTTAAGCCAAAATTATAGTGAAGAAGAGGTTGAGGCTTTATATGATGATAGAATAAGCAATATAAATGATTTGATATTGTATTCTTTACCTTTATTTGATTATTTTATAATTTTTTTAGAGGATGGATTAATTAGTGAAGAGCGAATGATTAAAAAAGCTGAGGAAACAATTCAATTGACTGTTAAAGCGGTGTCTTCGGATGTACTTGAGATGATTAAAGCTAAAACGCCATCGGCATTAGATCCCGTTAGAATGGCATGCGATAAATGCGATAGCTATCTAGAAACAATGCTTTTATCACCTGACTTAGTATATGAATCATATGTTTATATAATAGGTCATTATTTATCTACTAATGCTTTTGATAAAATGGCTAAAAATCCTGGAGTTAGAGATGATATTTTAAATAAAATACGTCTTTTAGCAGAAAGGAAAATCGAGATGGATCCATATGATATCTTTCTTCTTTGTGGAGTCGATAACGAAAAAACAAAAATTCAAAGAGTAGGCGAGGCACCAGATAGTGGCACACCAAAAAGATAAATTATATTGATATAGCATCAAGAGATTGTTAATATTATTAAAAAAATATATAATTAATTTAGGAAGTGAAATCATGATTTTCGATATATTAGGTTGGATTGGAATGGTTTTGGTATTAGTGGCTTACTTTCTTTTATCCCTTGAGAAAATTTCTAATGGAATATTGTATCAAGCCTTAAATTTACTAGCTGCTATCTTTATGGCTATAGGTCTTTATCCTAAAAGTGCTTGGTTTTCCTTTAAGCTTCAAGTTGTATGGGGATTAGTAGCTATAATTGCCATCATAAAAATAACTAAAAAAAGTAAATAAATTATAATCTGCAAAGGAGGCTTTATGGAAAAGGGCATAATAAAAAAGTTAAATAAACCTCTTACCGAAGAAGAAAAATTGGCAGAGGCTTTTTTTATTCAAGATGCCGAAGATAATACTTTAATGCATATTAAAGCTTATCAAAGACATCCTTCTTCTTGCAATGGTAGATATATATGTTCAGATCTATTTAAAGAAACATATCCTTTATATTCGGAAAGTAATGCATCAAGAGAGAAGTATAATATAGTTATACATAATTCAGCAGCTGTTTTAGCTAATGAGATGTTTGGTATCGATGTTAAAGACCCTTCAATAAAAAGATGTATCTTTTTAACAGGAATTCCTGGTGGAGGTAAATCTTTTTTTACTCAGTCGTTATATACTTATGACATTATTGGTGAGGATACAATGGTTTATGAAGGAAGTATAATTTCTCCTTCGGTTCATGAAAAAATACAATCTGCTATGCAAATGGGAAAAGAAATTTACATAATTATTGTTAATCCTTCGCTAGAACTTGCTGAGCGTAATGTTATTTCTAGATTATCTGAAATAGGTAGAGATGCAACTTGTGATGTAATGGCCAAAATAGCTAGCGAGATACCTAGAGCAATTGCCCAAATTCATGAAGCCTATCCTGATATTTCTTTAGCAATAATTAATAAAACCTCAAATACGGATTTGGATTGTAAGATTGGTTTTGATGATTTAGACTGTTTATATCGCGGTAGCTTTAATGAAATACTTGCTAGACTTCAGGCATTAAGAGCTCAGTATTTAGCTGAAGCTTCGACATTAAGCCCAGGCGAAGTCGCAGAAGATATGCCAAAAGGAGAGTTAGATGAAGACTATAACCAAAAAAGATGATAATTTTTTAAAAACGATAGTAGAAAAAGCCAAGAAAATAGCCGAGCTAACGAAGTATAAAGAAATTGCCGACAAAATTAAAGCTAGGGCTAATTATTAAAATATGAATAAAAAATATATTTGGTGGCTAATTTTTATACTTTTACTAATACTTCTTTTGATATTTGCCTTTTTAAAAATTAATAAAAATGATGATGAGAAAGACAATAATAAGGATAATAGTGTAATGGATATAGTAAAAATTAAAATAAATGATGATGAATATGAACTTAAGTTAAGTAATAATGAAACTGCTAAAGAATTTTTAAAACTTCTTCCTTTAAATATTGATATGCAAGAGTTAAATGGCAACGAAAAGTATTATTATTTAAATGATACTTTTTCAAGTAATCCTCAGAAGATAGGAAAAATTGAAAAAGGCGATGTTATGCTCTATGGTGATGATTGTATTGTGATTTTCTATAAAACATTTAATACAGCTTATAGTTATACAAAAATAGGACATATAGATGGACTTAATGAATTATCTAGTGAGAATATTACGGTTTTAATAACAGAGTAATTATTAGCACTAGATTTTTTTTATTATTTTGATATAATAATGGGCATTGACTGAAGGGGAAATATATGAATAATAAATTATTAGTGCTTTGTGATGAACTTCCGGGCGAGCATGATGGTTATACTGTAAAAGATAGTAGATACTTTAAACAAATTTATGTTGATCCAGCAGAAGATTCAGATCGTATATTTATGTGTTGGGATTCAATTATTCCTGAAGATAGAGCATTTATTAATGCTTTAATGCATTATGTTCGTCTTACAGAATTTCCTGAACCTGGGTTTTTTCTTGATCAAAGAGGAGCCATGGATCCTGCATCAGGAACTATTCGTGGTAGTCTTCAAGAAGAAAGCTATTTAAATACTTATAACGGAATTGTGACAAGAGCCTTACAACTAGCTAAAGCAGGAGAAGATCCTACAGGCGAAGTGTTAGACTATGCTGTACAATATCCATTTTTAGCTAATTCTCGCTTTTATGAATATTTTTCAAAACTTTTAAACGATAAATGTGTAATTAGAATATTACCAACTTTTAGTAATAAATCAGATCGTAATATAACCTTTTATCGAGCTAAAATGTTGGAAGCTTGGCAATCGCAAAACCAGTTTATGGATGAAAAAGCTGCTGCTCAAGTTCTTCCAACTATTTGCTATGATTCTTTTGGCGAAGTATTAGAAAAATCTGTTGATGAGCTTTTAAAGATATATTCTCTTCCATTATGGGGAGAACCGGAGCAAGGTACTCCTGCAAAATAGAACCAATAAGGTTCTTTTTTGTTTGAAGATGTATGCTATAATAACATCATAGAAAGGATATAAGATGACATTATCACAAGAATCAAGATTTGGAATTAGTATTAGCTTTGAATTAATCGATTTATTTACTATTGCTGATAAAGCAAATAGTGAAGAAGAGTTTATAAAACTTAGAGATGATTATTTTGCTTCTTTAGCTTTAGATCCGAGGTTTCAAGGTTTTGACTATATCTTCCCAGGTCTTAAAAATATATCCTTAAAGGTTGTTAAAAATATATATAAAGAAATAATTAAAAATGTAGACTATATAACTCCTGAATGGGTTGGCAAAATGCGAGCTATTATCGATATAACTAAGCCTATGTTTATAGATGGTGAAGTAAATAAAGATATCTTTAGTTTTGAATATTTAGATAAGATTGCCAATTTTGCCAGAAAACATAACATGAAATTCAGAATGCATAATATTATATGGCATAAAGATTTTAGACCCATTTTTGCAAACACCTCAAAAGAAGAAATGCTCAAATTTTTAGATGTATACACTTTTGAGTTAAACAAAAGATACAAAGATGTTATCTATGCGGTAGATGTTTTAAATGAAATAGCTTCCGATCAAAAGGGTGAAGTATTAAGAGAAAGTAAATGGAAAGATTTACTAGGACCTGAATACTTTATAGATATTTTAAAAATAGCTAAGAAAAACTTTGCGAGTATACCACTATTTTATAATGAGTATGATGAGGAGAGAGAAGATAAAAGAGAAAACATACTAGCTATTATTGAGAAGATAAAAGAAAAAGAAGCTGAAGAAGGAATAACCATTTTGGATGGTATCGGAATTCAAGCTCACTATAATGCTTATACCCAAGATAAAGATATAAAAGAGGCTTTCTTAGACTATTCAAAAACAGGAAAGATTCTTCAAATAACAGAATTTGATGTATCTAATGATGGGAACTATGATGATTTTGATTATCAAATAGATAGAGTATATAAGACGGTTTTAGAAAATGCCATGCTATTTAAAATAAAACTCTTTAATATGTGGGGTGTATCTCAAGATATATCTTGGAAATCAAAAGAAATAAATAATTTTCTAACATCTGAGGGCACAGTATCAGAATACGCTAAAAAGATAATTCAAAACTATAGCTTAAAAGGAAAAATCCCCAAAGAATCAACAAAAGATTATGAAGTTTGAAATGCAAATAAATATGTAGTATACTTTTATAAGCAATGAATATTTCTTGAGGAGGTAAAGTTGAACAAAAATTATCCCTATTATTCTCATGAGAAGATAGCTAATTTAAGAGAATTATTAGAAATTAATAACAAAATAAATAAAGATGATATAGCTTTTATATATAAAGATAGTCATTTAGAAACTAAATCTAAAACCTATCAAGAATTTGCTGAAGAAGTAACAAACTTAAGTAATTATTTATATAAAAAGTATAATAATAAACACATCGCTATTATTGCCGAAAATAGCTATAGTTGGATTGTTCTTTTCTTTGCTATTATTTTAAGTAATAATGTTGCGGTTATTATCGATAAAGATTTAGAACCTGAAAGGATTATAAAACTTTTAAGTATAAGTGATACAAATGATATATTTTGCTCTTCATCATATGTAGATTCTATTGATTTAAATAAATATAATGTTAATTATCTTGATGATATTAATGAGCTTATTAACAAAGGAAAAGTACTTAAAAATAATGCTGAAGTAGATTCAGATAAACCGGCAGTAATATTCTTTACCAGTGGTACTACCGGCTTTAATAAAGCTGTAATGCTAAGCCAAAAGAATATCTGTGCCGATTTATATGGAGCATCTAGTATATTTAAGCCTTTTGGTACTGCTTTTGCACCACTTCCTTTCCATCATGCTTTTGGGCTTATAACTGCGGTTTTAAAACCGGTTTATTACCACGTTCCAGTATTCTTAAATAGTAGTTTAAAAAGAGTACTTCCTGAGATTCAAGAAGCTCAGCCTAATACAATGTTTGTTGTTCCGGCTTTTATAGAAACATTTTATAAACAAATATGGAATACGGCGCGAAAGACTAAACAAGAACGTAAGTTAAAAATGGGTATTAAGCTAAGCAATATGCTTATGAAGTGTCATATTGATATCCGTAAGAAATTATTTACAAGCCTTTTAAGTCAATTTGGTGGAAAAATTGAATATATCATATGTGGGGGAGCACCTTTAGAAACAAAGTATGTAACTTGGTTGAGAAGTATTGGTATTGAAGTATTAAATGGCTATGGCATAACAGAGTGCTCTCCAGTAGTATCAGTTAACCGTAATGAATTTAAATGTGATGGTAG
>CANRMZ010000035.1 GCA_947631885.1 uncultured Bacilli bacterium | reverse complement strand
TACTGCTAAGAATCCTAAAAATAGATATGCTGATGCTAGAGAAATGCATGAAGATTTAATGACTTGCCTTGATGAAGCAAGAATTAATGAAATGAAGTATACTTTTAAATATCCTGAAAATGATTATGATGATAATGATGTGATAAAGATAAAAAAAGAGGCAACAAATAAAGAAAATGCCAAAAAGGAAAGTGATGAGATTATCGCAAAGAAAATTACCGAAAACGATTTGAAAAAACAAAATAAAACAATCGTTGTACTAGTGGCTATATTTACCGCTATTGTTGTAGGAATTACAGCTATCTTACTATGGATTAGATATGGTAATTCTATAGGTACTATCGAAGTTCCTGATGTTACTAACATGACTTTAGTTGATGCAGTAAAGAAACTTGAAAGTGCTGGCTTTAAAGTAGCAGATGAGACAATTGAGAGAAACTCTTCCACTATTGAAGAGGGCAAAGTTGTAATGACATCTCCTGCTGGAGGAGCTGATAAGAAAAAAGGCTCAGAGATAACTATTTATCTTTCTAAAGGTACATCTGAAATAATTATTGAAGATTATATAGGTGAAAATTATTATAAGATTCAAGGTGCTTTAGAAGCTCAAGGCATAAGAGTATATAGCGAACCTAGAGATATTGCCGAAGATGATGATAGTGATTATGAGGAAAATGAAATCCTTGATCAATCTGTACCAGCAGGTGAAACTTTAAAAAGTGGCGATGAAATAACTCTATATGTTCCAAATATTAAAGATTTATATCCTGATTTTACAGATGGTTATGAAATAATCGATATTCTTGATTTCTGTGAAGAATATGAACTTACTTGTAAGTTTGTTGATAAAGACAAAAATACCTTATCAATAAATAAAGGTAATGCTTCCGAATATGATAAATATAAGATTGCTAGTCAAAATCGTAAAGAGGGAGCAAAAGTTACTAAGAATGCTAGCCTTACTATAACGCTTGATAGTGATACAGATAGCAATAGTGGAAGCCACGAACTAGATTAATATGCAAGGATTAATAACTAATATAAATAGTACTAAATACATTGTTAAAACTAAGGATGGATTTGTTGATGCCATTGTAAAGGGGATATTTCGTAAAGAAAAAATGTCCCCTTTAGTGGGTGATATAGTAGATTTAGATGAAGAAAATCGCATTAGTAAAATTTATGAAAGAAAAAACTTTCTAACAAGACCTAATATAGCTAATGTCGATATTGCTTTAATAGTAACATCGGTGAAAAAACCAGATTTAGATTTAGTATTACTTGATAAATTACTAGTTCATGTTATATGTAATCATGTCATGCCTGTTATATGTTTTAGTAAAATAGATTTATTAGATAAAGATGAAATAGCTAATTATAAAAAGATAAAAAAATATTATGAATCTTTAGGTTTTAAAGTATTAGATAACACGGATATTGCGAACTTTAAAAAAATAGCCAAAGATAAAATAGTTGTATGTTGTGGTCAAACGGGTGCTGGCAAATCAACTTTTATTAATAAAATAGATAAGAATTTAAATCTTGAAACTAATCCTATATCCGAATCTTTAAATCGAGGAGTGCATACAACTAGATATGTTAGTTTATATGAGATAGGCAATTTTATGCTTGCGGATACTCCAGGCTTTAGTGCTCTTGACATAACAAATTTTACGAAAGAAGAAGTAAGAGATGCCTTCCCAGAGTTTAAAGATAGTAATTGCAAATATAAAGATTGCATGCACATTAATACGGATGGTTGTTTAGTCCAAGAAAAGGTTGGTAAAGATATTTTGGCATCAAGATATGATAATTATCAAAGATTTATAAAGGAGATAAATGAAAGTAGCAGTAAGTTATTTAAGTAGTAGTGATTATGTTAAATGCATAAAGAAGATAAATGATAGCAATGCTGATTATATTCATGCCGATTTATGCGATGGTAAGTATGTCGAAAATAAAAATTTTACGATAGGGTTATTAGCTAAAATTTTTGGGGCTGCCCAAAAAAAGTTGCATGTTCATTTGATGTGTGTAGATCCTCTTAAATATGTGGATACGATAGCTTCTTATGATGTAAGTACCATTATCTTTCATTTAGATGCTACTAAAGATGCTGACAAAGTTATAGATTATATTTCTTCTATGGGTATTAAAGTAGGTATTGCTCTAAATCCTAAAGATGATATTGAAAGTCTTACTCCATATCTTAATAAAATAGATGAAGTATTATTTTTAACTGTAACTCCTGGGGCAGGTGGTCAACCTTTCCAAGAAGAGGTTCTTGATAAAGTAGATAAGTTTAACGAAATTAAAAAAGATTATAATATAGAAACTATCATTGATGGGGGAGTTAATGCTGATACAATATCCCTTTTAATTGATAAAGATATTGATATTGTTGTAAGTGGTTCTTTTGTTACTAGTGGTGATGACTATAATGAAAGAATTGAAATATTAAAAAAAGGCATACTTTTATAAAAATAAAAAAGGTTTACTATTTATACTTAGTAGACCTTTTTATATTTTACGATATAATCCGATAGCTGTACCTAAGATTGTACAATTAGGTAAGATGATTGGAGCCATTGTATCATTCTCAGGTTGTAATCTTATATGATCTTTTTCTTTAAAAAATCTTTTTAAAGTAACTTCATTTTCTTCTGTCATAGCCACAACGATTTCACCATTTTTAGCATTATTTTGTCTTTTTATTATGACATAATCTCCATCATAGATTCCAGCATTAATCATACTTTCTCCTGAAACATGAAGGGTAAATACTTCTGATGAAGCAGGAACTAGTGATGCTGGTAAAGAGAAAAATTCATTTGGCGTTTCAATTGCTGTTATAGGATTGCCTGCGGTTACTTTTCCTAAAAGAGGAACTTTAATAGTATCATCATCTTTCTTTTCATATTCGTTATCTACTAAAAGTTCAATCGTTCTAAATTTGTTATTCGAACTTCTTAGGTAACCATTTTTCTCAAGATTTTTAATATGCACAAATACAGTAGCGGTACTTGATAAGTTAACTCCGGCACATATTTCCCTTATAGTAGGAGGAAATCCATGCTCGGCAGTATATTTTTTTATAAAAGTTAAGACATCTTCTTGTCTTCTTGTTAAGGTTTTATCTTTAATCATCGTAACCTCCTTATAGATATAGTTTACAACATAGATTGTAAAAAGTCAAACAAATGTTTCTAATACCATTGACACGAACAAAGATTTGCTTTATTATTGTAACGAAGGATGTGATAAGAATGAAAAAAGTTTTAAAGAAAATTTTTGTTAACTACGGAGGAATTATATTTTTTTATCTGACAATCATAATCGCTACTTTTTCTTTGATATCAGATTATAAGATGTATGATAAAGAAAATAATCAGACAACTATATCCACAGCCGAAACTTTAAACATATAATCGGGGTTATATTTTATAAATGATTGTGTTAAAATTGATAATAGGGAAGTGATGTAGTATGGCTGGTAAAAGTGACCAAGCTTTAAATTCAATGAAAATGCTCGCAATTGATATGATTCAAAATGCTGGAAGTGGTCATCCTGGTATTGTCCTTGGTGCTAGTCCAATCATATATGCATTATATCTTAATGAATTAAATGTTCTTGCTAAAAGACCTAATTGGGTTAATCGTGATCGTTTTGTTTTATCTGCTGGTCATGGTAGTGCAATGCTTTATTCAATGTTATATTTCGCAGGATTTGATTTGACTTTAGCTGATTTACAACGCTTTAGAGATGTTGATTCATTTACCCCAGGACATCCAGAAGTTAATATTGATTTAGGTGTTGAATGTTCAACAGGACCTTTAGGTCAAGGTATAGCTAATGCCGTAGGTATGGCTTTAGCAGAGAGGTATTATGAAAATCTATGCAGAGCTATTGATAAGAAAAGTAATTTAATTGATTATTATACATATGTTTTATGTTCTGAGGGTGACTTACAGGAAGGCATCTCTTATGAAGCTTTATCCTTTGCTAGTAACCAAAAACTAAATAAGCTTGTAGTTATACTGGATAGTAACAAGGTCCAAATAGATGGCAGTACAAGTATAAGCTTTACTGAAGATTTAATTTCTCGATTCGAGGCTTTAGACTTTAATATAATTAATGTTAAAAATGGTAATAACGTTAATGATATATCATCAGCTTTGAAAGATGCTCATAAATCTGATATGCCAACTTTAATAATATGTAATACCAAAATAGGTGAAGGAAGTATTTTAGAAGGCACTTCTATGGTTCATGGTCATGTACTAGAAAATGATGATGTTAAATCTTTAAAAGAAAAATATCACTTGCCTCTTGAACCGTTTGTTTATAACGAAGAATCGCGAAATTATGTTACGGATTTTATTATTAATAGAGTAAGTAAAAAATATGAACTATGGCTTAGAGAATTTAATGAATTAAGAGAAAATAATAGTGAGCTTTTAAACATTATTAATTTAATTGAAAAGAATGATTTTTCAGTTGACTTTGATAGCACTAATTATAAGATTAATGATAAATATTGTGAGCAAGGAATTATATCTAATGAAAAGGTTATTAATTTTATTGCTCCGAAGACTAGATTTTTTGTAGGAGGTTCGGCTGATCTTGCTACAAGTACCAAGACGGTTATTAACACCAGTGGCCTTTTGTCATATGAAAATCCTACGGGTCGCAATATTGCTTTTGGGGTTAGAGAACATGCTATGGGTGGCATATTAAATGGTATGGCATTATCTGGCTTACGAGTATTTGGCTCAACGTTCTTGGCTTTTGCTGATTATCTAAAACCGGCGATGCGAATGAGTGCCCTTATGAATTTGCCGGTTACTTATATATTTACGCATGATAGCATTAGCATTGGTCAAGATGGACCAAGCCATGAACCCGTTGAACAATTATCAATGTTAAGAACAATTCCTAATATGACGGTCTTTAGACCATGTGATATTAATGAGATAATTGGAGCTTGGGAATATATCTTAAAACATCAAGGACCATTTTCTTTAGTTATCTCTAAAGAAAAGATGAATATATTAAAACATACTAATGGCAAATATGTTCAATATGGAGCTTATGTTGTAAGAAAAGAAAAATATCGTTTAGATGGTGTTATTGTTGCCACGGGAAGTGAAGTTGCTATTGCTAACAAGATTGCCGAAGATTTATTTGCAAGTGGCAAGGATATAAGAGTTGTATCGATGCCATGCATGGAGCTTTTCTTAAAACAAAATCCGGTTTATGAAGAAAAACTTTTACCAAAGGATACTAAAATAATTACTTTGGAAGCAGGCTCAACCTTAATGTGGAATCGCTTTGCTTCAAGTCCTAAATACACAATAGGTATTGATAACTTTGGTATGTCAGGTAAAAAAGATGATGTTTTAAAATATAACAATTTTGACTATAACTCTTTATTATTTAAAGTAAAAGAATTGATCGAATCGGAATAAGATTCGACATTTTTTTTGCCTTTGTTTTGCTATGATTAACATGGTGATTTTAATGAGGACGTTTTATATATTTAATGTTAATAAAGAAATGGAAATATTAACAAAAGATAGCCCTTATGTTTTATTTAAAAGCTTTGAATCAATTCATAACACCAAAGATTTATATATGGCCCAAAATTTATATGAGCAGCTAGCTAATAAATTTAATAAAAGTATTATTAATCAGAGAATCGTAAATGATTTTAAAGATAATGATTATTATATGTATGTTAATAATCATCATACTTACTATAATAAGTATCGCGACGAAAGATGCGAAATTGAAATAAAAAATAGTTATCTTATATGTAATTGTAATACTTTAAAAATACCTTTATTAAAAAAATTAAATGACTATAATTTATTTGTTTGCGATTTTGAGAATAAGGATTATTTCTGGCTCGATGAAATTTATTGTTAAAATGGCTAAAGTATAGTAAAATGAAAGTGTAAGGAGGACATTATGCCGGTTTTAGAAACTGTATTATGGAGTGTAGGTAGCCTAATTGTTGGTTTACTTCTTGGCTTTTTTATTGCAAGAACAGTTACAAAGAAAATGCTTGATAAAAATCCTCCGATTAATGAGAAGATGGTTGAAGCAATGATGAGTGCAATGGGTAGAAAGCCAAGTCAAAAACAAGTTAAACAAGTTATGGCTCAAATGAATCGCTATAAATAAGCGATTTTTTAATGGCTAAATAAAGTTCATTATAATCACTATAATTTATTAGATTATTATTAAAACCCGTTAAGGAAAGGGGAGTATTTTCTTTATAGCAAAAAGGTTCAAAGACTTTTTGTATAATATTCTTTATTTCTTCTTTATTAAAATCAGGATAATATTTAAGCATAATATTAGTAAGACATGACATAACAAGGGGATTGTTAATATCTACTTCTTCATAGATAAATAATTTATAAATTAAATATTTTATTTGATCTTTCATACTTGTAATATACGTAAGCATAGGCATTTCAGCTAGTTCTTTTGCCTAATTTTATTGTTTGACTTTTTAAACAAAAAAATTAGCACTTATGTATTGACAAGTGCTAATTAGCATAATATAATACTGTTAGCACTTGATAAAGAAGAGTGCTAGAAAGGACCGAAATGGACAAAAGGCAAGAAGACCTATTAAAGGTTATTGTTGAAACTTATGTTAAAACTGTAAAGCCTGTTGGTAGTAAGAGCTTATGTCAAAAGTTTAAACTATCCAGTGCAACTATTCGAAATGAAATGGCCGTTTTGGAAAGCCTTGGTTACATTGAAAAGAACCATATTTCCTCTGGTAGAATTCCCAGTGAAAGTGGTTATCGATACTATGTAGAACATTTAATGGAACCCGAAAAGCTTACGGGATCCGATGTTTTAAAGCTTCAAAATATCGTTAAAAATCAAGACTTAGTGTTATCCGATGCTATTAGCCAATGTATGGAAATAATTAGTGATTTGACTAGTTATGCTTCCGTCGTATTGGGAAGTAATGCCGAAGGTAATCTTCTAAAGCAAGTAAGTATCATTCCAATCGATAATAATAAAATTGTTGCTCTTGTTTGTACTAATAAAGGTGTTGTTGAAAATAAACAATTCCAATTAGAGGAACAAACGGATATCAAAGAACTTATTAAGACAAGCGAGATTATTAACAAGATGCTTACAGGAACTCCAATTAATGAAGTTGCTTCAAGACTTGAGTTTGAAATTAAACCTATCATTGCTAAACAAATGGTAGATTATGAAAGAATATATCATATCTTTTATAACGCTCTTAGTGACTTCGCTATGCAAGAAGCTGACGATATAAGAGTCGTAGGTAGGGCCAAAGTCCTAGAACAACCAGAATATAATGATGCGGAAACAATTAAGAAACTTGCCTATAAACTTGATGATCAAAAATTTATCAAACACGTTGTTAATGATAAAGATAATGATGAACTAAAAGTTTATATTGGTAAAGATTCAGAAGTTGATCCCAACACCACAGTCATTAAAAGAAAATATGACATAAATGGTGAATCTGGTACTGTTGCTGTCATTGGTCCAAAGAGAATGGAATATGCTAGAGTCATGGGACTTTTAGATTATGTTCTAAATGAAATGAAAAAGAAGGATGAAAAATAGTGGAAGAAAAAACAGAAAATATTGAAATGAATAAAACGGAAAGTAAAACTTCAGAAACTAAAAATACCATCAAGAAAGTTCTATCAAGAAAGTCTAGCAAAAATGAAGAATTAGAAAAACTTCAAAAACAAAATGCTGAACTTACAGATAAAGTTTTGAGGTTAAGTGCTGAAATGCAAAATATGTCTCGTCGTCATGAACAAGAAAAAGCTAACATATATAAATATGACGGGGAGAAATTAATAAAGGAAATACTTCCTATTATAGATAACTTTGAAAGAGCAATATCTTTAGATGATGCTAATCTTACAGATGAATTATCTAAGTTCTTATCAGGGTTTAAAATGATTTATACTTCACTTTTAAGTACGCTTCAAGCTATTGGCGTTACCGAAATTGAAGCTTTAGGTAAACCATTTGATCCTACCAAGATGGAAGCTATTATGACGGCGAACATCATGGATGAAGAACAAGGCATTGTTCTTGATGTTATGCAAAAAGGTTATATGTATAATGATAAAGTTATACGTGTAGCTATGGTAAAAGTAAACGAGTAATTAATTGAAAGGAAATGAATAAAAATGAGTAAAATTATTGGTATAGATTTAGGTACAACAAATAGTTGTGTCGCTGTATTAGAGGGTGGGGACCCTAAAGTAATCCCTAATGCTGAAGGAAACCGTACAACACCAAGTGTTGTAGCATTTAAAAACGGTGAAGAATTAGTAGGAGAAACTGCTAAAAGACAAGCAGTAACTAATGTTAAGAATACTATTTCTTCTATTAAAAGAAAAATGGGTACTAAGGAGAAAGTAGAAGCTAACGATAAAAAATATACTCCTGAAGAAATTAGTGCTAAAATCTTAGCTAAACTTAAAGCTGATGCAGAAAGTTATCTAGGCGAAAAAGTAACTAAAGCTGTTATTACAGTTCCTGCATATTTCAATGATGCCCAAAGACAAGCTACTAAAAATGCTGGTAAAATTGCTGGCCTTGAAGTAGAAAGAATTATCAATGAACCAACTGCTGCTGCTTTAGCATATGGTCTTGATAAACAAGATGAACTTCAAACAATCTTAGTATATGACCTAGGTGGTGGTACATTTGATGTATCTATTCTTGAACTTGGTGATGGTGTATTTGAAGTTAAAGCAACTTCAGGTAATAACCATTTAGGTGGCGATGACTTTGATGAAAGAGTTGTTGAACACTTAGTTAAAGAATTTAAGAAAGAAAATGGTGTAGATCTTTCTAAAGATGCAATGGCAATGCAAAGAATTAAAGATGCTGCTGAAAAAGCTAAGAAAGACTTATCTTCAATGACAACAGCTCAAATTTCTTTACCATTCATTGCCCAAAATGATGATAAAGAACCTCTACACTTAGAGACAACATTAACAAGAGCTAAATTCGAAGACTTATGTAAAGATTTATTTGATAGTACTCTTGATGCTGTTCATAAAGCTTTAAAAGATGCTAAATTAACTAATAAAGATATTAACAAAGTTGTTTTAGTAGGTGGATCTTCAAGAATCCCTTATATTCAAGATCTTGTTAAGAAAGAATTAGGTCAAGAACCTAATAAGAGTGTTAACCCTGATGAAGTTGTAGCTATGGGTGCTGCTATTCAAGGTGGTGTTTTAACTGGTGAAGTTAATGATATCGTTCTACTTGATGTTACACCATTATCACTTGGTATTGAAACTCTAGGTAATGTAATGACTGTATTAATTCCAAGAAATACGACAATCCCTACAAGCAAGAGTCAAGTATTCTCAACTGCTGCTGATAACCAACCTGCCG
>CANRMZ010000034.1 GCA_947631885.1 uncultured Bacilli bacterium | reverse complement strand
GCTGGTTCAATTCCCGCTGGAGCCACCATTCGATTATAAAAAGTCCTATACTTCTGGGACTTTTTTCGTGCCAAAAGTAAGAAGGTTTAATCATAAAAAAGAAGGTTTAAATACCTTCTATTTTAATGATAAATTTCTTTTTATGGCCGGTATTGCTCTTTCTGACTCAAGCGATATTTCGCCATTATCTAATAATTCGTTAAGGCTTATTTCACCATCAAATATTCTTTGAATGGTTTGAAAAAATTCTCTTTTGTCGTTATCACTTAATGAAATATAATAATCAAATAACTCTTCAGCTTTAATAGTCGATATTATAAAGGACCATATTACATTATTTTTAGAATCTTCCTTTATTAAACTCATGTCTAATTTTAATTCATGCATCCTATAATTTTCAATAATAGGAAAAATATTCTCTCTTGATTCATATGCTAATATTTTCTCCATTAAAATACTTAAAACTTCACGATCATGAAAGTTAGGAACACTTCCTCTTACACCATCCAATTGAGTACTGCATATCTGATTAACATAAAAACTAGGACTTATATTTGTATATGCTGACATAACTATTTTAGAATTTAATATTGGCAGCGCTTCTTCGTCAAGGCCATCAGGAAAATAACAAATAAGACCAGAGTAATATGGATCCAGCGCTTCTTGTTTAATAGGAATATAAAATGGACTTTCATATGTAGCATATTTTAAAATAAGCGAGCTAAATCCTTCAGTTGTTTTAACTTTACTTCCTAGATATCTATCAAATAATTGTTCATGTTTTTCTGGTAAAATGTATACGTTATGTACTTTAAATAATGTGGTGAAAAATTCTCTTGTTTGGCGTTTTACTTTGCTAATAGTCATCGGTATTCCACTATAGAGAGGGTAATCATTACTATCGATAAAGTTTTTAATTTCTTTAAAATTTTTACCCATACGTGGAGCTGTTAGACCAACTTCATAGCCATGTCTTTTTCTTTCTTGCTCCATGTCTAACGTTAACATAAAAACCTCCCTTTAAAAGGGGAGTAGAATTACCCCTTTGTAACTCTCTATTTTAAGAAAAAATAGATATGCTGTCAAGGCAAATAAAAAGTCTAATATTTAATTAGACTAACATGCTATTTGGCTACCATTAAAATAAGCTTTATATATTTCATTTGTTTGACCTGTTACATTGTATTTTCTTAGATGACCTAGTATTGGAAGATTAAAGTTATAGAAAAGTGTTACTCTAAAGAGAGTGCGGCACTCACTATTAGTGTGATATGAAACACAATAATAGTAAGCTTCATCTTCTCTAGCAGGAACTAAAACATAACTAGATAAATCATTTGAACCGTAATCACCACTTTGACAACTTCCTAAATTATTATAACCAGAGTTTTGTAAATATTGATTAATAATTTTTATTGATCCTCCATTATTATAAGCTCCCATAGTAGTAAGTCCTTCATATTTTTCTATCATGGAAGTCATTTCGTTTTTTAATTTATATGCTTTAGAATATGATAATGCTAGAACTAAAAAGCCTGCGAATATAAGGGTAAAAGTTAATACAAGTCCGTATATCCAAGCTGTTCCTATTGATTCACGCATCTATATCAACTCCTTATATTATAATTATAAGCATTTTTAACTGCATTGCCTTAAAATAATGAATTACTTTACATAAAAAGAGCCAAGACTTCTTTGGCTCTTTCAATCTATATGCAGCAACAATTTCGTTGCTACATTATTAATATATGATTATTTATTTTATTTATACATCTTTTTTGTTATAATGATTTTAGGCCGATTTAGTACAGTGGTAGTACAGATGCATGGTAAGCATCAGAGGGCAGTTCAATTCTGCCAATCGGCACCATTGTAATACTAAACTCGGGCTTTTTAATGAATTTAATTAGTTCGAGTTTTATTATAAAATAATTTATGATAAAATCTCTCATAGAAGATGATAAAAAAGGAGATACTATGCAAGTATATAACAAGTTAGTAAGAGATAAAATACCTGAGATAATTAAAGCAAATGGCGAAACTCCCATTACAAGAATTTTAGAAGATGAAGAATATAAGATAGAACTTGAGAAGAAACTAAAGGAAGAATATTTGGAAGTAATAAAGGCCAATAGCAAAGATCGAATCGAAGAACTTGCGGATATGCTTGAAGTCATAACAGCTTTAGCTAAGCTTGAAAATGCTTCATTAGATGATGTTATTTCTGTCGCAAGTAACAAAGCTTCTAAAAGAGGCGCATTTAACGATAAAATTTTTTTAGAGAAGGTTATAGAAAAATAGAATTATTAGATAGTAATGGAAAATATTACTATCTTTTTAAATTTATAAAATTATTTATAAAAAACCATTATAAAAATGTACCTATTAAAAAGGTATAGGCTTAAAATGGCAGGCTACTAATCTAGTAACTTATTTTTAAAAGTAATGTTATACTATATCTAAAAGAGGAAGTTATGGATATAGAAAAAATTTGCTCATTAGTGGCTAAAAAGTATTTACTTAAAAATGATCTAGAAGATAAAAAATTATTCTTAAAAAAAGCTCAAGATTCTTCATATGATAAAACATCTTTATGTGAGTTTATTAATAATTCGGATGAAGATTTCTTTCTAGGAACTTTTTTAAGGTTAACAACTATTTATATGTTAAAAAAAATGGAGGTTAAAACACGAAGAGATGTTAACAACTTTATTGAAAAAGTAAGCTCTATTAATCTTGAGGAATATAAAGAATTATTAAAAGAGAAAAAGCATAGTGTTATGCCAATAGTTTATAATTCTATTACAATTAAGACTAGTGAAAAATATTTAAGACAAAAGAGTGCTAAAGCAGATTTAAATGATAAAAATTTATCTAACTATATTGATGTTTTAGATACCTTTTGCAAAAAAGGAGAGGTATTTGCTATGGCTGCGGTACAGCTAGGAATACCTAAAAGAATAATTTATCTTAAAAATACTAATCTAGAGCTAGTAGAAAAATATATAAATACTGGTAAAAAAGATGAAGACTATAATGAGCAAAGAGTCCTAATTAACCCTAAGATAGTAAAAAGAATTGGCTTAACAGAATTTTGGGAAGCTTGTGCGAGTTGTTTAGATAACTTTGGCCATGTGTATAGGCCATATGAAATTGAAATGGAATATTATGATTTAAATAAGAAAAAACATAATCAAATATTCAAGGGTTTTGAAGCTACTGTATTATCTCACGAATATGATCATTTAGATGGAATTCTCCATATTGATAAAGCTGATGAACTCTTCGTTATGGATGCTGAAAAAAGAAGAGAATTTCGTAAAACGCATAAATATAATATTATTTCTAAAACTGATGATTATTTACTACTTTTAAATGATATAAAGAATAAAAGGGAAGGAGAAGTGAAAAATGAATAAGTTTTTAGGAATACTCGCAGGTTGTGCATTATCCTTAGGGTGTATTAGTCCCGTAAATGCTCTTACAACGCATAAGCCAAGTGATTGGGTAGCTAATGGTGATAAAGGTTCTGCTACAGTACTTGATGAAAATATGGCTAATTTAAAAGGAGCCTCAAACTATGGACCATATAGTAAAGCTAGTAATGCCAAATTAAAAGATGGAATTACAGAAGAAACTTATGTTGATTTAGATTTTAACAGTATTAAAAATGAAGAATTTTTCGAAGTTACTTTAGGGCTAAAAGATGCTAAAAATGAATATGTTACTGAAGCAGTAGTTATAAGCCAAAGAGTAGGCGATGTTATTAAAGTAACTGCCGGTTGGGCTCCAGGATTTGTAGCTAATGTAACCAAATCGGGAATTTATACTTACAGATGGAATATGTATATTAAAGATGATGGTAAAGCTTATGTTAAATTTACCTTATTAGATAATGATATCCCGATAGCAAGTACAGATGAGATAAGTCTAGATTCTGAACAAGCTAAAGGACCAGATACTAAAGTTCCAGTTGCAGGTCAAGAAGATGTATCTGTTAAGTATCTTTGGTTTTGTAACATTCAAGTAGCAAATGGTATTAATGTATATTCTAAACTGCCTGGTGTTGAAGCATCTGAAGCTGTTGATAATGCTTCAAATGGTGTAAATTTTGGTAACCTTGATCAGATTAATGATGTGATTAGAGCTTCTTTAGCAAGATTACACTTCGAAGGAACTGATGAAAATACTGCTTATGAAGTTGAACTTGAATCTCAAGATGTTGATGCTAGTGAGGATATTATTGCCGAATTTGGTTCAGCATTAAAAGAAAAGACCGAAAATGGTACAATTGCTAAATACTTTGATATTTCTTTAATTGTTAAAGATGGTGTAACAGATAAAGAACTAGGAAAACTCGAAAATCTTAATGATGAAATAGAATTAACTCTTAGTATACCTGAAGATTTACCAAAAGTAGAATCAGGATATGAAAGAATATTTTATATCATAAGAGAGCACGATGATGGAGCCGATTTACTTACTACTGAAGTGTCTGATGACATGACAACTTTATCATTTGCTTCAGATAGATTCTCAATATATGCTTTAGCATATGAAGATGTTTTATCTCAAACACCAAACACTGTCGATCATTTAGGTATGTTTATAGCAGTAGGTATAGTATCTATTTTAAGTGCCTTTACATTAGGATACACATATATTAAAAGAAAAGACTAGGAATAAGATAGTATTTTTACTATCTTTTCTTATGCCAAAATAAAAACCTATTTTTAAAATAGGCTTACATTTTAGGCTCTCTTTTAATCAGCTTGGCATGGAGAACAACTTTTTCATCATCGTTATAGCAAGTTGATAAAGTCAATATTTTATCGGTAGCACTTATAGTTGTTGAAAAGTCATGAGCACTTCTTTGAAGTAGCATGCTGCTAAAGTTTAAGAACGCTTCATCACTTGCAAATGTTGTTTGAATATAATCGCTAGTCGTAGGTATCCGATAGATACTAAATACTTGCCATAGAGTATTTTCTGATTCAGTAGAAAGTTTAATAACATAATTATTAGTATCATTAAGCCACCCACTACTAAAGATGTTTCTAAGTGATCCAAACATGGTATTATCAAATCTACCATGAGCATATATAACGGTATTTTTATCAAAATCTACTATATTATTACGATAATCCATGAATACCCAGCCAGCTTCATTATAAGTATTATTAAGAGTATGGGTTAAGTAAAAACTATTATCAGTAGTTTGAACAAATGGATAATTAATATTAGTTCCTCCGACTTGAATCCATCCTACTGTATTACTATTAACAGATTTTAGATAAGTAAAATCAACATCGATAAGGTTCATATTAATAAAATCCCAGTAAGGATCTGATTGAGGAACGTCATTTTCAACAATTTCAGTTTTCTCAGAATCTTCTTTTTCTACTACGTTTACTGATTGTTGAACATCCTTAATTTGATCAGAGGTCTCTTTAGAATCTTGAAGCCAATTTTTAATATTCAAAGCACATATAACAAAGATAACTAAAGATACAAAGAAGCCTATCAAAATAAGTAAATTTTTCCATTTAATCTTTAATCTTTTTCTTTTAACATAAATATATTCTTGATTTTTTTCGGATTTTATAGTGTTTTTTACTTCCTGTTTTTTAACATCTTTCAAAAAAATCACATCCTTAATCTATTATATCATTAATTTTGTCTCTTTGGTGAAAGATATACGAAAATTTAATATTTAGCTTATAAAATTAAAGATAGCGAAAGATATTTTTTTTACTTTGTATTGATTTGTTTTACAAAATAGTTAATTTTATTGCAAAAATATACAGGTTTTATGGTATTATATACATAGAGATGTGAGGTAATTATGCTTACTAATACTGAAATATTAAATTATATAAGAGGCTACAATTATTCTAATGGAGTTCTTCATGATGCACATGGCCACATTATTGATGATCAAGAGATTATTTCAAAATATGATACTGCATTAAAAATTTACAATGAAGCAATGCGTATTAGAACTAATACTTTTTTACCAGTAGAGAATTTTTTTCGTGAAGCTCAAAAGAATTTAGGAATTGGTGCTCCAGCTCCAACAGGACCAACAACTCCAACAGGACCAACAACTCCTACAGGACCAACAGCTCCTACAGGACCAACAACTCCTACAGGACCAACGACTCCAACAGGACCAACGACTCCAACAGGACCAACGACTCCAACAGGACCAACAGCTCCTACAGGACCAACGGCTCCAACAGGACCAACAACTCCAACAGGACCAACAACTCCAACAGGACCAACGGCTCCAACAGGACCAACGGCTCCAACAGGACCTAGCATTAGTGACGTTGAAATTACTGATGAAAAAGTAAAAAAGGTGGTTTCTGCAAGACTTCATAAATGGCAATCTAAAGCAGAAAAAAGATCTTTTTTAGATATTCTTTTAAGAAGAAATAAAAATTACTCAGAAGATTACAAAAAGATATTTAATAATATTGCAATTTTACGTGCTCATTACTTGTATTGGTCTATGGCTAAGATTAGAGAAGGCCTTGCCATTATATATGATGACATTAATGCAAGCACAAATCTAAGTGTCTCTGAAAGAAAAAAATTAGAAAGACATTATTTAGAAATTAATTCTCATATTCGAGCAGATGAGGCTGTGAGAAATATTTTAAATTCGGAAGTTACCGAAAATAGAAGTTTACCAGGAGTACAAATTACAAGAGTTGTTCCTACAACTTCAACAGGACCAACGACTCCAACAGGACCAACAGCTCCAACAGGACCAACGGCTCCAACAGGTCCAACCGGAGCTACTGGACCTACAGCTCCAACAGGACCAACGGCTCCTACAGGACCAACAACTCCTACAGGACCAACAACTCCTACAGGACCAACAGCTCCGACTGGACCAACGACTCCAACAGGACCAACAGCTCCTACAGGACCAACAGCACCAACTGGACCTACAGCTCCAACAGGACCTACGGCTCCAACAGGACCAACGACTCCAACAGGACCAACGGCTCCAACAGGACCTACAAATACTTTTGATGCATATAGTGAGTATATTAAAGCTACGCCTAAGATTAGTAGATCAACATATGAAAATTTATCTCAACAAGATAAGATGAGATATTTACAAATGGAAGCTTGTAAAGCCATATTCTGTAGTGATTTTGTTAGTGCGTTGATGATAATGCAATACTATAAAGAGTTTGAACCGACTGATCCTGATTTAAGTTATGGACCTTTTAGTAGATAATTATTTATAAACAATTAATTAAGGTTATCCAATGGATAGCCTTTTTTTATACTCCTGTGATATAATTAAATAGGTGATACTATATGAATAAGTGGCGTAATGTATTATCCGTTGTTGAAGTTATAATTATGCTTGTTTGTGTAATTATATTAATTACTTATTTTGCTGGTAAAAAGGAAAAAATGCCTGATGATGGTAATTACACTATAAAAGATAAAAATGGAATAATAAAACAAGATTATGCTTTAGAATACTTAAATAAATATGTGGATGAACTTATTTTCTCTGGCTTTGTTAATACTAAATCAGAAAATTACGTTGAAAAAGAATATGATTTAGTAACTCCAAATATATTTACGACACTTAATGATAACGATAAATTATATTTAACTATTTCTTATTTAGAAGATGCAAAATTACCACTTTCAAAAGAAAATATCATACGAAAGTATAATGAATACTTTAATGCAAAAGTACCTGAACTTATTGATGTGATAGGGTGTGCTTCGTATAATTATGATGAAACAAACGAAGTGTATGTATTAGCTAATAATTGTTTAACTAACTCCAATGATAAATTAATGGTTTATAAAAAGAGCTATGAAAGAAAAGATACGATGGGCATAGCTACAATATATGTTGGATTAAAAACTGATAATGGTATATATACTGACTTAGAAAAGAATAATTACTATGAAACAGATAATATAGTAGATTTTATGATTAGTGATGATAACTATGATGATTTTACAGAATATAGTATAACTTTTAAAGAAAAAAATGATTCATTATATTACTTTTACTCTATAAGTAAAGTTAATTAATGTTATAATAATTTAAGGAGAGAAAAATGATTGATGAGAAGTTAAAACACGTTGCTATTATAATGGATGGTAATGGTAGATGGGCTGAGGCTAGAGGTAAAAAACGTAGTGCAGGGCATAAAGCCGGTAGTGATGCTTTAGAAAAAATAGCCCTTCATGCTGTAGATATAGGTCTTAAATATTTAAGTGTATATGCTTTTTCTACAGATAATTTTAAAAGAAGTGAAGAAGAAGTTAATTACCTTATGAACTTATTTATAGAAATGTTTTCTAAAAATTATAAAAGATTATTAGAAAAAGGTGTAAAAGTAGTATTTAGTGGAGCAAGAGAGGGATTAAGAGCTGATGTTTTAGAGGCAATGGATGATATTGTTGAAAAATCAGCGAAAAACACTAATGCTACATTAAATGTCTGTTTAAATTATGGCGGAAGAGAAGAAATAATTAGAGCAGCTGAAAGATATCATGATGATTTAGTAAGTGGTAAGGTTCAAAAAGGCGATATCGATAGAGATTCCTTTAACAGATATCTTGATAATGATTTGCCACCTATTGATATATTAATAAGAACTGGTAGAGAAAAAAGAGTTAGTAACTTTATGCTTTATCAATTATATTATGCTGAAATGTATTTTACTGATACTTTATTCCCTGATTTTACTCCTGAAATGTTAGATGATATCATTGCTGACTTCTATGGAGTAGAAAGAAGATTTGGAGGAATTAATTATGAAAAAAGTGCTAGTTGATTTAATTACTGCTGTATTTTTAATTATAATGGGTTGTGTTGTTTTAGTTCTTCCAATTATGCGGGTTATGAATGTAAAGACTGTATTTATTACTGTTCTTGCCTTATATGGAATTGTTAATTTAGTTCAGTTTATTTTGACTTTTAAAGACAAAGATTATGAAGGTTTATTTACGGCAATAGCTAGTGTTATAACTATTCTGATAGCAGTATTTACCGATTTTAAGTCTGCTCCTTTAAATTTAGCCATGACTTTATTTGTTTGGATAAGCTTTATGAGTTTAATTAAACTTAAAAAAATAGATTATTATCATGATCGAAAGAAAAAAATATGGCTTCTTAGAATGATCACTTTAGTCTTATTTATTCTAAGTGGGTTATTATCGGTTATGAATTTATATTATGAAACGCAAGTCCAAATACTTACATTAGGCTTTTTCTTCTTCATTCATGGTATATTAGAACTTGTGGATCCTATTACTAATTACTTACTTGAGAAAAAATAAATATTAGTTTCTTAGACTAATATTTTTTTTATTCTTTCATATATTTTAGAGGAAAGGAAATGATATGGAAATATTAAAAGTAAGTACAAAATCTAACCCAAGTAAAGTTGCAGGAGCTATTGCAAATATTTTTAGAGAATCTAAAACCGCCGAAATTCAAACAATTGGCGCAGGATCTTTAAATCAAGCTGTTAAAGCTATTGCTATAGCAAGAGGATTTGTTGCACCAATGGGAGTAAATTTAGTAGTAATTC